>CANJKG010000048.1 GCA_947474775.1 Caulobacteraceae bacterium
ATCTCCTGTAGCGCTCCGGCCGTGCTGATCACGCCCGGCAAGCAGTGCGAGGTTCTGCTCTATCGAAAGGACGACGCGCCCTCCTATCTCCTCAGCCTGGACTGGAAGCCCACCGAAGACACCATGGTCTACGCCAAGACGGCCTCGAGCTTCCGCTCGGGCGGGATCAATCCGCGCGGCAACGCCCAGACCGTCGCGAGCTATGATCCGTTTGGCCCGGAGAAGACCCGCGACTACGAAGTGGGCATCAAGACCGAGGCGTTCGGCAATCGGCTGCGGTTCGACGGGGCCGCATACCTGACGAAATACAAGAACGTCCAGAAGTCGACGGTCACCCTGGTCGGCGTCGTGCTGGCCAGCCGTATCGACAACGCCGCCCAGGCCACGGTTAAGGGGCTGGAAGGCGAGATCACCGCCCGACCGATCGACCCCTTGACCATCCGGGCCACCGCAAGCTGGACCAAGGCCACCTATGACGTGTTCGTCGACAACAGCGGCGATCGCTCTGGCGAGAAATTTCCGGTGCCCAAGCACCAGTTCAGCATGAACGCCAAGTACGTGATCCCGACCGCGCTCGGCGACGGCTCGATCTTCCTCAGCTATCGCTGGCAGGACGACGTGGTCTACCAGTCGACGGGCCTGTACCTCCAAGGCGTGACCCAGGGCGACTACGGCATCTGGGACGCCCGGATCGCGGTCAATCTCGAGGGTTTCAACGACAGCGAACTGGCGCTGTTCGCCAAGAACATCAACAACAAGACCTACTACACCAGCGCCACCACCCTGGACCGGACGCTCGGGTTCAACTTCATGCCCGTCGGTGACCCGCGCGTCATCGGCGTGGAATTCAAGACCCGGTTCGGCGGCGGCTGAGCAGGGTCGCGACGCCATGCCCATGAAGTTCTGCGTGGCGCTGCCGCACTCTTCGGAGCTGCCCTACAAGAGCCAGGCGTGGGAACGCCAGGTGGGCGGGGCCCAGATCAGCCAGGCCATGCGTCTGGCCGACGAGCTCGGCTACTGGAAGGTGATGCTCGGCGAGCATTTCATCATCCCCAACGAGGTCCGCGAGCGCTCAGGCTCCCACTACTTCCAGGCGACCACCGCGCTGGCGTTCGTCGCCGGCCAGACCGAGCGGATCAGGCTGGCCTCCTCCATCACGCTGCTGCCGCTGCTGAACCCGGTGGTGCAGGCCAAGATGTGGGCGACGCTGGACTGGCTGAGCGGCGGGCGCAGCGCCATGGTGGTAGGCGTGGGCTGGCTGCAGAAGGAGTTCGAGATCCTGGGTGTGCCGTTCCACGAGCGCGGCCGCCTGTGCGACGAATACCTGGCGGCCATGCACGAGTTGTGGACCAGCGACGACCCGCGCTTCGAAGGCAGGTACGTCAGCTTCAAGGACGTCGACGCCCGGCCCCGGCCGATCCAGGACCCGATGCCCATCTGGTTCGGCGGCGAGGTCGACGCGGTCCTCAAGCGGGTCGCGAAATGGGGGGACGGCTGGTCACCTTCCACCACCCATCCGGACCAGTTCCCGGAGCGGATCGACTTCATCAAGTCCCAACCGGACTACCATGGCCGCCCGATCGAGGTGCAGTTCGCCCTGTCGCGGCTGGGCGTGGTGCATGGCTCCTCGTCCAACGACCCGGCCTCGGTCGGGCGCCAGGATGCGCCCTATGTCCTCGACCAGCTGGGCTGGCTGGCCTCCAAGGGGGTGACCGAGGTGCGCCTCGCCGTGCCCCAGTTCGAGGACTTCCAGGCCTACCTCGACTGGCTGCGCTGGGTCGCCGAGGAGATCATGCCCAAGGCGGGCTGAAACTACGGATATGGAGTAAGCGGGTTTCCCTCGGGCTCTAAAGTCCCGATGATAGGCTGCGCCTCCGGCGTCGAGCGCTCTACAATCAAAGGGAACCCATGTCCGGCGGCCATGAGACGATCATTGTCGAAAAGCGCGGGCAGGTGGACTGGGTCACGCTGAACCGGCCGGAGCGGCTGAACGCCATCACCGAGACCATGACCCGCGAGCTGGGCGGCTATTTCGATGGCCTGTTCAGTGACCCCTCGGTGCGGATCGTGGTGCTGCGCGGCGCCGGCCGGGCCTTCTGCGCCGGCAACGACATGAACCACAGCGCCGCGCGGCGCGAGGGGCGAGAGACGGCCCCGTTCGGCGGCGGCTTCGGCTACCAGGGCTTCCTCGCCGATGTTTACATCAAGATGCGCCGCTGCCCGCAGCCGATCATCTCCCTGGTCCACGGGCCGGCCTGTGGCGGCGGCTTCTCATTCGCCCTGGCCTCCGACATCCGCATCGCCGGCGAGAGCGCGCGGATGAACGCGGCCTTCATCCGCATCGGGCTGTCGGCCTGCGACATGGGGATGAGCTATTTCCTGCCAAGGCTGGTAGGGGTCTCGGTGGCGTCCGAGCTGATGCTCACCGGCCGCTTCATCAACGCCCAGCGGGCGCTGGCCACGGGCCTGGTCTCGGAGGTCGTCCCGGACGACCAGCTGGAGGCCGCCGCCCAGCCCTATATCGACGAGATGCTGCTGACCTCGCCCATCGGCCTGAGGCTCACCAAGGAAGGCCTGCAGCAGGCCGTCGACGCCTCCAGCCTGCAGGCGGCCATGGCCATCGAGAACCGAAATCAGACGCTCTGTTCCACGAACCCCGACGCCCTCGAAGGGCGAAAGGCCTTCCTGGAGAAGCGCCAGCCGGTGTTCACCGGAATCTGAACCCACAAGCAGACGTCACGACCACGAGGAGACCCACGAGTTGAGCGAAGCGCCCCTGATGCGTCCGTTGCCGGTGATCACGGACATGAACAGCTACTTCTGGCGCAGCGGCGGCGAAGGCCTGCGCATCCTGCGTTGCGGCGGCTGCGACCGCTATTCGCACCCCTATGTGGGACGCTGCCCGAGCTGCGGCTCGCGGGACGTGAAACCCCAGACGGTGTCAGGCCGGGCGACCGTGGTGGGCTTCACCGTCAACCACCAGCCCTGGTTCCCGCACGTGCCGGTCCCCTATGTGATCGCCTACGTGGAGCTGGAGGAGCAGTCGGACATCCGGCTAGCCACCAACATCGTGAACTGCCCGGTGGAGGACGTGGCCATCGGCATGAAGGTGAAGGTCGTCTTCGAGAAGCAGGACGACGACATCTACATCCCGCTGTTCGAGCCGGCGTGAGGACCGCGATGTACCGGGAAAAGGAAACCTGCATCACCGGGATCGGCCAGTCGGCGATCTACCGCAAGCCCACGGTCTATCCGTTCACCCTGGCGCTCGACGCCTGCGAGGCGGCCATCGCCGACGCCGGCCTGACGCCGGCCGACATCGACGGCGTCGCCTGCCATCCGCTGGGCTCGTCGATGGTGGGCGAAGGCAACGCCTCGGCCAGCCCCACCGACATCCAGAAGAGCCTCGACCTCAAGTTGACCTATTACGGCTCGGGCGAGAACGCCGCCCAGTTCTCGCCGGTGCTCAACGCCATCGCGGCCATCACCGCCGGCTACTGCAAGCATGTGCTGGTCTGGCGGGCCATGGGCGAGCGGTGGATCCCCATGTACAGCCACGGCTTTAAGGCGGCGGTGCTGCCTCGCTCGGTGAGCTGGAAGGTGTGGCTGGAGCCGTTCTGGGCGCCCTCGGCGTCCAACTGGGTGGGCATCCACGCCAGCGCCCACATGCACAAATACGGGATCACCCGCGAGCAGATGTCGGCGATCCCGATCGTCCAGCGGCGCAACGCGGCCCGCAACCCGAAGGCCATCTATCGCGAGCCGCTGACGCTGGACCAGTACATGGACGCCCGGATGGTCTCGACGCCGTTCTGCCTCTACGACTGCGACGTGCCCTGCGACGGAACGACGGCGGTGGTCATCTCCCGGGCCGACCTGGCCAAGGACATGCGTCAGAAGCCGGTATTCTTCGAGGCCGTCGGCGGCGGCGCCCAGGGCAACATCGGTGACTGGGTCAGCCGGCCGGACTTTCCCGACATGATGATGCATGACGCGGCCAAGATGATGTGGTCGCGCACCGACCTGAAGCCCAAGGACGTGGACACCGCTCACCTCTATGACGGCTTCACCTATCTGACCATGTTCTGGCTGGAGGCGCTGGGCTTCTGCAAGGAAGGCGAGAGCGGCGCCTTCATCGAGGGCGGCCACCGCATCTCGCCGGACGGCGAGCTGCCGCTGAACACCAATGGCGGCCAGTTGTCGGAAGGCCGCATGCACGCCTTCGGCCACCTGCACGAGGCGGTGCTGCAGCTGCGCGGCCAGGCGGGGGATCGCCAGATCAAGGACGCGAAGGTGTCGGTCAGCGGCGTTGGCGGCGGCGGCCTGGGAGGAGCAGTGCTGCTGCGGGCCGACTAGAAAAAGGGCCCTCTATAGGCGCCGGGACCCCTATTCTTCCGGTCTCATTTGATCCAAGCTCTGTCCAACAGGCAACGGATGGGAGGAAGGTCGTCTTGAGCGTGGCGGAGACTCCAACAGGCGCGACCATCGTCGACTACTTCGACCACAATGGGCCGGAGTACGTCCGCGAACGCTATGGCTGGTACCGCGAGATCATGCGCGACAAGGGCCCGGTGTTCTGGTCGCCCCACTACGGCGGCTACTGGGTGGCCATCGGCTACGACGAGCTGATGGAGGCCGCCAAGGACTGGGAGACCTTCTCGTCCCTGCGGGTGCTGGAGGAGCCGAAGCCGGGCGAGATCGCCTACAAGGGCCTGTTCGTGCCGCCGCGCGATAAACACCAGCCGATGCTTGAGGACGATCCCCCGGAGTGGGAGAAATGGCGCGAGGTGCTGGCGCCGCTGTTCTCGATCCCGGCGGTGAAGGGTTGGCGCGGGCGAATCCAGACCTTGGCCGACGCCTGCCTCGACCGCTCCATCGAGACAGGGCGGATCGATTTCGCCCATGAGCTCACCAATATCGTGCCGGCGATCTTCAGCATGGAGTTCGTGGGCATCCCCACCGAGACCTACGCGGAGGTGGCCGAGAACCATCACAAGGCCTCGCACCTGCAGGCCGACGATCCCCGCCGGCAGGTGGCGCTGGACGGGCTGGCGGGCGAGCGGCGGCTGGTGGCCGAGACCATCGAGGCGCGCAAGACCGATCGCCGCTCCGGTGTGATCAGCGCTCTGCTGAACGCCCGCGACAGGGGCCACGCCTTCACCGACGAGGATATCGCCAAGCTGGGCGGCCTGGTGATCGGCGCCGGCATCGACACCACCTCGGCGGTGCTGGGCACGGCGCTGATCGTGCTCACCCAGCGTCCGGACCTGCGCCAGCGACTGAAGGACGACCCCTCGCTGACTGCGCAGGCCTTCGAGGAGTTCATGCGCTATTCGGCGCCCACTCAGGGCCTCTGCCGCACGGTGACCCGCGACACCGAGCTGGGCGGCCAGAAGCTGCGCCGCGGCGACCGGATCATGCTGTGCTTCGCCGCCGCCTGCCGTGACGAGCGCCAGTTCCCCTCGCCGGAGGTGATCGACCTGGACCGCAGGCCCAACCTGCACGCGGCCTTCGGCGCCGGCGTCCACCGCTGCATCGGCTCGATGTTCGCCAGGCTAGAGTTCGAGACCCTGATCAACACCATCCTGCGCCGGATGCCGGACTACCAGGTGGACCTGGACGCCGTGCGCAGCTTCGAGAACGTGGGCGTCGTGGCGGGCTACACCACCATCCCGGCCACCTTCACCCCAGGCCCGCGCCTGGGCGTGGACCCGGGCATCGAAGGCTGGCCGCTGAAGGTATAGACTGTCCCCTGGGAGGACCAAGACGATGACCAGCCTTTTCGACCTGGTGATCCGTGGCGGCCAGGTGGTCGACGGCACAGGCCGCGCGGCGTTCGCCGCCGACGTGGGGGTCCGCGACGGCCTCATCGCCGAGGTGGGCCAGATTCCGCCCGGCGCTGGAGGCGAGGAGATCGACGCCTCAGGCAAGATCGTCACCCCGGGGTTCGTGGACGTGCACACCCACTACGACGCCCAGGCCACCTGGGACGAGCGGATGCACCCCTCGTCATGGCACGGCGTCACCACGGTGATCACTGGCAACTGCGGCGTGGGCTTCGCCCCCTGCAAGCCGGACCAGCGCCACATGCTGATCAGGCTCATGGAGGGCGTCGAAGACATCCCGGAGGTGGTGATGGAGGCGGGCCTGCCATGGACCTGGGAGACCTTCCCCGAATTCCTCGACACCATCGACGGCCGCCCCTTCGACGTGGACGTGGGCGTCCAGGCGCCCCATTCGGCCTTCCGAGTCTATGTGATGGGCGAGCGCGGCGCGGCGCGCGAGGCCGCCACCCCCGAAGAGATCGAGAAGATGAGCGAGCTCGCCACCGAGGCGCTGCAGGCCGGGGCCTTCGGCATCACCACATCGCGCTTCCTCGGCCACCGCACGCGGGCGGGCGAACTCGCCCCCAGCATCGATTCCGCCGAGGCGGAGCTGCAAGGCCTGGCTCGTGGCGTTCGCAGGGCCGGCGGCGGGGTGATGCAGCTGATCACCGGTTACGACAAGCCGGCGGCCGGCGAGTACGCGGTCATGCGTCGCATGGTGGAGACCTCAGGCCAGCCGCTGTCCTTCACCCTCATCGCCTCGCAGGACAACGGCTGGCAGGAGTATGTGCGGTTGCTGGCCGAGGACCAGCCCAAGGCGGCGCCGATGCGCGGACAGGCCTATCCGCGTCCCACCGGAACCCTGTTCGGCCTCGACCTGTCGTTCCACCCGTTCAGCCTGAACCCCAGCTACGCGCCTCTGGCGAACCTGCCGCTGGCGGAGAAGGTTGAGCGTCTCAAGGACCCGGAGCTGCGCGCCCGGCTGCTGGCCGAGGAGCCGCAGGACACCAACGAGAACGTGCTGAAGCAGATCCGCTCGGACCGGAACATGTATGTCCTGGGCGATCCGCCGGACTACACGCCCCCGCCCGAGGCCGAGATTGGCGAAATCGCCAAACGGCGGGGCGTCAGCCGCAAGGACGCGCTCTATGACGCCCTGCTGGAGAACGAGGGCCGCGCGGTGCTCTACCGGCCGGGCTCCAACTACCTGGACGGCACGACCGACGCGATCCTGGAGATCATGCGCGCGCCGCACATGATCTTCGGCCTGGGCGACGGCGGCGCCCACTACGGCATGATCTGCGACGCCAGCTATCCCACCTATGTCCTGATCCGCTGGGTTCGCGACGCAGCTCCGCACGAGAAGGTGTCGCTGGAGTGGGCCATCGAGATGCTGGCCGCCAAGACCGCCGAGGCCATGGGCCTGACCGACCGCGGCGTCATCGCGGTAGGCCGCAAGGCCGACCTCAACGTCATCGACCTGGACCGGCTGACCCTGCGTGCGCCCCACGTGGTCCGCGACCTGCCGGAGAACGGCCGGCGGCTGCGCCAGCGGGCCGAGGGTTTCACCGCCACCATCAAGAACGGCCAGGTCACCTACCGCGACGGCGAGCCCACCGGAGCCCTGCCCGGCCGGCTGATCCGCCGCGGCGGCGAAAGCCAGGCGCTCGCGGCCGAATAGGTTAGGCGGTGACGCCCCGCCTGGCGGCGATATCCGGATAGCGCTCGACGATCATGCGGCGCATGCCCTCCTTCCAGGGGATCGTCCACGTCATGCCGATCTCGCGGCCCCTTGTGGGGTCGAGGATGTAGCTGGGCAGGATCTTCTCGTCGAGGAACCGGATGTTGGGTCTGACCCCGATGAGCTCGGCCATGTAGTTGAGCCAGTCGACCACCAGCACGCCGGTGTCGCCGCCCCAGTTCACGACGGTGGCGGGCACCGAGGCCGCCCCCAGCAGGGGCTCGATATGGCCAGCCAGGTCGTCCTCGTGGAACGGGGAATGGCTGCAGAACCTGGCGGGGAGCAGGATCTCGCGCCCCTCGACCAGGGCGTCGAGGTGCGCGCCCGGCATGCCGCCGTCCTCGGTGCGCCCGTATGGCACGTTGAGCCGGGCGATGGTCACCGGAACCTTGTGGATGCGGGCCAGGGTGCGGACCACCGCCTCGCCCCCCACCTTGGAGCTCGAGTAATTCGGGGCCCGCGGATAGTCCGACCCCAGGTGGTCCGTCTCCGTATAGCGGTGGAACGGGTCCGGATTGTCGGTGTAGCAGACCGTCGTGCTCACATGCAGGAAGGCCTTGGCCTTACGGCAGTGGTGCAGCAGCAGGCCCGGGCCCTCGGCGTTCTGGGCCATGCCGGTCTCGGCGGTGCCGGGCTTGGTCACCGCCGCGCAATGGATGACATAGTCGAAGTCGTCGGGCAGGTCGTCGAAGTTCCCGAGCGCCACGTCGCCGTAAACGGGCTTGACGCCCATGGCCTCCGTCTCCTCCCGCGATCCCGTCCGGGTGTAGCGCGCCAGGCCCCACATCTCGCAACGGGGCGCATGCACCCTGGCGATGACCTGCCCGACCTGCCCCGTCAGGCCGGTGATGAGAACCTTCTTTCCGTCGAGCATCCGCTTCCTTCTCTCGAATTCCGTACTGGCCGATCCGGCCTAACCCGCCGCCTGCCGAAGGGGGATCTCCGGATAGCGCCGGGTCACCATGCGGCGCATGCCGTCCTTCCAGTGGACCTTCCACTCCAGGCCGATCTCGCGGCCCTTGGTGGTGTCGGTGACGTAGCTGGGCAGGGCGCGTTCGTCTGTGAAGTTGAACTTCGGGGTCAGGCCCGTGAGCTCGCCCAGGTAGTCGACCCAGTCCCGAACGTTCACCCCTTCGGAACCGCCCCAGTTGACGATGGTGGCGGGAACCGAGGCGGCCCGCAGCAGCGGCTCCACATGGGCGGCCAAGTCGTCGTCATGGATCGGCGAATGCATGCAGGGCCCGATGGGCAGGGTGATCACGCCGCCCTCCACCAGGGCTTTCAGATGCCGGCCCGGCATGCCGCCGTCGTCGTAGTCGCCATAGGCCACGTTGATACGGGCGATGGTGACTGGAAGGTCGAGGATCCGCGCCAGGGTGCGCACCACGCCCTCCGCCGCCAGCTTGGTCCCGGCGTAGTTGGGGCCGCGCAGGAACGCCGAGCCCATGTCGTCGGTCTCCTTGAACCGATGGTTCGGGTCCGGGTTCGGGGTGTAGCAGGCGGTGGCGCCGATATGCAGGAAGGCCTTGGCCTTGCGGCAATGGTGCATCAGCAGACCCGTCGCCTCGGCGTTCTGCGCCATGCCTTCGTCCGCGTTGCGCGGGCTGGTGGTGGCCGCGAAATGCAGCACATAGTCGAAGTCGTCCGGCACGCCCGCGAAGTCGCCGCGGGCCAGGTCGCAGACCACCGGCCGCACCCCCATGGCCTCCACCTGCTCCCGGGAGCCGCCCCGGGTATAGCGCGCCAGGCCCCACATCTCGCAGCGGGGGGCGTGGGCGTTGGCGATGGCGCCGCCGATCTGTCCGGTCAGGCCGGTGATGAGCACCTTCTTGCCGTCGAGCATCCGCTTCCTTCCGTGTCCGCCCCAGCCGTTGCGGCGCACGATAGGACTTGCCGGCGGGGTGGCAAGGAAACGGCCTCCATATAAGCGGCCCTTACCCGGCATAAGCGACTCTTATATCTATTCAACCAATTGCAATTGGACTTTCGTCCAGGGCGGTGAGAGCCTGAGCCGCCCAAAAATGTCAGTGGAACCAAGGCGATGCCCGGTCAGGCCAGCAGGACAACCGGATCAGGGAGAGGGAGGACGCCCATGAAGCGCATCGCGATCTGGGCTTCCGTGGTGGCGGTCCTCGGCATGGCGTCGTCCAGCACGGCGCTGGTGGGCGACGGCGCCGACCCGTCGACCGGCAGCTACGGCTATGTGGTCACCATGATCTCCCCGGCCATCTACAAGAACGCCGACGAGCTCGACTGCCCCGAGGGCATGGCCAACACGCTGACCGAGGCCTATCTGGCGACCCAGACACCGGCCGAGCGAGTCCGGCTCCAACTGCCTGAGAACGTCCAGGAGCTGGACAGGAAGCGGCTCGCCACCATCAAGGACGCCAAGGGCCGCGACATCTGCGTCGACCCGGAGGTCTTCAACCACCCCCCACAGCGTCAGACCCAGAGCAAGGTCGCCTACGGCCTGGACCTGGACGGCCGCGACGGCGGGCCGCCGGCCCCCAACACCTGCGCCCACCAGAACTTCCGCGGTCCCAACGGCGAGACGGGCATCGACAACGAGTACTTCCGCGCCGTGGCCTGCAACCGCTTCTTCCGGGGCAAGGGCGACGGGATCGGCGACCAGATCAACGGCTATCGGCGGCTGTGGTCCATGGGGATCAACACCGCGGTGATCATGCTGCGCGGCGTCGACGACTTCCGCGACGACGACCATGTGGAGATCATGATCGCCTCCTCCCCGGAGGCGCCGCCGGTGGACCCCGCCATGAAGATCGTCGACGGCGGCAGCTTCGCCATCACCCCCAACCCGCGCTGGCGCAATCTCGGAACCGGACGGATCCGCAACGGGGTGCTGACCACCGATCCGATGGACATGAACATCTTCATCCACTGGAGCTTCATCGACGGCGAGATGAACCTGAAGCGGGCGCGGTTCCAGCTGAACATCCAGCCCGACGGCAGCCTCAAGGGCATCGTCGGCGCCTACCGGCCGGTGAGCAACGCCGCCGACCGCAACCGCGGCGGCGGACTGGGCGGCGTGGCCAGGGCGGCGAACCTCGAGTGCGCGGCGATCTACTTGACCTACAAGCTGCTGGCGGACGGCGATCGCGACCCCAAGACCGGCCAGTGCGCTTCGATCTCCATAGCCATGGACGTGGCGGCGATCCCGGCCTTCCTGTTCGACAGGGGCGTGATGGTGGCTGGCCGTCCGCGCGGCGCGATCAAGACGGCGGCGAAACGTCCGTGATTGCGAGAAGCCCATCGATCCGATCCCGGGCCGCCCGGCGGACGTGACCTGATCCATCCGGCGTTCCACGACACCTGCCTGGCGCCGGCCCGCTCAGAGAGAAGGACCTCCTAGGCCCGGACCCCGCCCGAGGTCCCGGGGACCCGGGTCGGCATGGTGGCGTGGGGATAGACTTCCTGGAACTCGATCACATTGCCGAACGGGTCCTTGCCGTAGAACTTCAGCGCATTGGCCGAATGCTGCGGCTCTGAATAGATCGCCATGCCGGTGGCCTTGAGCTTCTCGTAGAGGCCCGCCGCGTCCCTTATGTCCAGGCAGAAGTGGGTGTAGCCGAAGTTGTGGACGCCTTCGGGACGCACCGCTCGCGGCGCCGGGCTGCGGTACTCGAACAGCTCCAGCAGCATGTTGCCGGCATCGACCCACATCATCTCGCCGGCGGTGTCCTTGAGGCCCGTGACCGCGTCCATCCGGGGCGAGTTCTCCCAGGAGTAGGTGCTGACCTCCTTCATCCCCAGGAGGTCGATGTAGAACTTCCGCGCCTCTTCCAGGCTGGGGACGGACATCGCGATGTGATGGATGCCGTTGTAGTCGGTCACTTGGTGAGCTTCTCGCCGAAGGCCTTGAAAAACAGGGCCGAGACGGTGGAGGTGTCCAGCGCCGGCGAGGTGGGCGTGCGCGTGGCGCGGCCGGCGTTCAGCGCCGCCTTGGTCTTCTCCAGGTCGTCGGTCTCGATCTCGAAGAAGTGGATGTACTTGTGGGTGGCCTTGGGATTGCCCTCTTCGCCCGGCGCCAGCACGTAGCGCTGCAGCGAGCGGTAGCCCTCGGTCTGCAGCACCTCGGGAAGGTGGTAGTCGTTCAGCCAGGCGTTGAGCTCGTCCTCCTGGCCTTCCTTCGCATTGACCATGATCATGGAGATGTACTTGGCCATTCCGGCTCCCTGGATTGCATGCTTCGAACTCTAGGCGTCCACCAGCTGTTGCGGTGTAACCCGTACGGGGCGCTCGGCCATCAGGTTCTTCTCCACCTGGCCGTTCTTCATCACCAGCAGGATATTGCCGGGATCGCCCAGCAGGGTGATGTCGGCCACCGGGTCGCCCTTCACGATGAGCAGGTCGGCCAGCATGCCCGGCCGGACGTCGCCCAGCTCGCCCGCCATTCCCATGAGGTCGGCGCCGTTGCGGGTGGCCCAGCTGATCACATCTGACGGTGAGACCCCGGCGTGCTCCACATAGAAGCCAAGTTCCTTGCCGTACTCGCCGTGCTCCAGGGTCAGGGTGCCGAAGTCGTCGCCCACCAGGATCTTCACCCCGGCGGCCTGGGCCTTGGGCAGGATCGCCAGCATGGCCTCCATGTCCTGCTTCATGATCTCGGCGTGCGGCCCGCTGCGGATCGGCAGGGCGCGATAGGGGTGGAAGCAGCTGGGGACCAGAAAGGCCCCGCGTTCGACCATCATCGCGATCAGTTCGTCGTCGAGGCCGTCGCCGTGGTCGATGACGTCCATCCCCAGTTCAAGCGCCATCCTGATCGCCGGCTTGTTGGCGATGTGGGTCCGGACCTTCACCCCCCGCTCGTGGGCGGCGTCGATGGCCGCCTTGAGCTCTTCGCGGCTGAGCTCCATCAAGCCGTACTTGCCGCGCACGGAGTGGCCGACTGAGGCGAAGATCTTGATGATCTCGGCGCCGCGCTTGATCTCGGTGCGCACGCCCTTGCGGAAGGCCTCGGGCCCATCGCAGACCAGCGCGCCGGGGTGCTCGCCGGCCTGCCAGTGCCAGCGCATATAGGTGTCTTGGCTGTGGCCCGTGGTGCTGACGTCGCGGCTGCCCACCATGATGCGCGGGCCGCGCATGATGCCTTCCTCAATGGCCTGCTTGAGCGAGGCGTCCACGGCATGGGGCACGCCGGCGCTGATCACGCTGGTGAAGCCGCCGTCCAGGGCCAGGCCCATGTTGTGCGCGCCGCGCAGGGTGAGCAGGCCCGGCGAACCTTCCATGCCGATCGGCAGGCCGGCCTGGCCGACCATCCGGTAGCTGGCGTGGTAGTGGGAGCTGAACATGCCCGGCATCACCGAGCATCCCGTGCCGTCGATCACTCTGGCGTCGGCCGGCGGCGCGCCCGGGCCGACCCGGAGGATCCGTTCTCCCTCCACCACCACCGTGGCGCCCTGTGTGCGCTTGCCCGCCCCGTCGATCACCGTGGCGTTGACGATCGCTATGAGCGGCATCTCGACCTCCCTGGGTAGTCTGGATCGCCGTTTTCTAGGCGTTGACAAGTTGCGGGATGGCGACCCGGACCGGCTGGTCGGCCATCAGGTTCTTCTCGAACTCGCCGTTCTTCATCACCACCAGCACATTGTCGGTGTCGCCCAGCAGGTTGATGTCGACCAGCGGGTCGCCCTTCACGATCAGCAGGTCGGCGAGCATGCCCGGCCTGATGTCGCCCAGCTCGCCGGCCATGCCCATCATGTCCGCCCCGTTTCGGGTGGCCCAGGTTATGGCGTCGGCCGGAGATATGCCGGACTCGTCCACATAAAAGCCGAGCTCCTTGCCGTATTCTCCATGCTCCAGCCACAACGTGCCGTAGTCGTCGCCGAGGACGATCTTCACGCCGGCCGCATGGGCCTTTGGCAGGATCGCCAGCATGGCCAACATCTCGCTGCGCATCACGTCGGCGTGGTAGCCGGTGCGGCGGTGCTGCGACCGGAACGGGAAGAAGCAGCTGGGGATCAGGAAGGTCCCGCGCTCGGCCATCAGGGCGATGCACTCATCGTCGATGCCGTCGCCGTGGTCGACAGCGTCGAGACCGTACTCAACCGCCATCATGATCGCCTTCTTGTTGGCGATGTGGGCCCTGACCTTCACGCCCCGCTCGTGGGCGGCGTCGATCACGGCCCTCAGCTCGTCCGGGCTGATCTCCATCTGGTCGTAGGCGCCCCGTACGGAGTGTCCGGGCGTTGCGAACACCTTGATGTACTCGGCGCCGCGCTTGATTTCGGTGCGCACGCCCTTGCGGAACTCCTCGGGTCCGTCGCAGACCAGCACGCCGGGGTGCTGGCCCGGCGCCCAGTACCAGTGGAAATACTTGTCCTGGGTGTGGGCGGTGGTGCTCACGTCGCGGCTGCCGGCCATGATCCGCGGGCCACGCATGATGCCTTCGTCCATGGCCGCCTTCAGCGAGGCGTCGACGGCGTGGGGGGTCCCGGCGCTGATCACGCTGGTGAAGCCACTGTTGAGCGCCAGCGCGCAGTTGTGGGCCCCGCGCAGGGTCAGGAAGCCGGGCGAGCCCTCCATGCCGATGGGCAGGCCGGTGGAGCCGACCAGCCGGTAGCTCGAATGGTAATGGCAGTTGAACAGGCCCGGCATGACAGAGCAGCCGGTCCCGTCGATCACCGTGGCGCCAGCGGGCGCGGGGCCCTTGCCGACGTGGGTGATACGCTCGCCGTCCACCACCACGGTGGCGGCCTCGGTGCGCTGACCCGCACCGTCGATCACGGTGACATTGGTGATCGCTGTGATCGACATCTCAAGCTCCTCGGTCTTGCCAAACGCTGGGACGATCGCCCGCTCAGGACGATGTCACCATCTTCTTCGCCATCTTCTTTTCCCGCAGGCGGTCGGCCCCGGCCTGGACCATCTCGCGCCAGTCCTCGCCGGGCTTCACATAGACGAACCGCGGACGGGCCTCGCTGGCGTCCACGCCGGGACGTGCGCTCTCGGGCGTGATCCCGTTCTGGTGGTCGCGCGCCGCCTGCAGCAGCACCTGGCGGCCGTAGCCAACGGCCTTGTCGCTGGAGCATAGCTGCTCCTTGGAGCGGTCGGTGATGCGGCCCATGCTCATCTGCACCGCGGTGTCCTCGGAGATCAGGTTCTGCGAGAAACCGGTGAAGTGGCCGTTCTTCATCGCCTCGCGGTCCTGGCCCCAGACGGTCTCCGGCCCGCCCAGCGGCGGGGCGAAGTTGTCCTGGTCATACTCGGTGACCGCGCCAAACAGCTTCTCCACGGGACCGGAGATGTCGTAGCTGAAGAAGATCTGGTGGTAGTTGTAGTCGTCGATCGGCACGGCCACGAAGACGGTGCGGCGGTTCAGTTCCGCTTCGTCCGGCTGGCCGGTGGAGACGAAGCCATACCAGGGCATGCAGAAGTGGGTGGTGGCGGCCATCGAGCGGCCATCCGGAAGCGCACGGATCACCGTGCCCTGGAAGCCGTATGGCCGCAGCTCGACGTCATAGGCCGGCGGCCCGGCCGACAGCTCGTCGGGGCGCCGCGCGCCGTAGTTGGCCATATAGCTGTGGTGCAGGATGCCCACGTGGGCGTCGTCGATTGAGGCCTCGACGCCCTGCACCCAGTTGCAGGGGATCACCACCGAGACCACGTTCACCTGGTCCTCCGGCAGGTCCATGAACTCGTAGTTCGGCAGCGGCGGCGGCTCGGCCTTCGTGCCCAGGTAGACCCAGACCACGTTGGCGGCTTCCCGCACGGGATAGTGGTTGACCTTCACCTTGGCGCACATGCGCTCGGGGTCGCGGTGCTCGTTGGGCATCTC
>CANJKG010000049.1 GCA_947474775.1 Caulobacteraceae bacterium
GTCCGAGCCCGCCGCCGTGGCCGGTCCCGATGGGCGGCTGCAGGCCGCCAACGGCGCCTGGCGCGAGGTGATCGGATCGGCCGGCCGCCTGCCGCGCAGCGGCGCCTCGGCCGCCAGCCTGTTCGCCGCGCTCACCGCCGCCCGCAGGGGCGAGACCGGCCGCGCCTCCATCAGGACCGGTGGCGGCGAGCACGAGGCCATCGTCTCGCCCATGGGGCCGCGCCGGTTCCTGGTCCGGCTGGCCCACGAACCCGCCCAGCTGGCCTTGCCAAAGGCCGCCATGGAGGTGATCGACGCCTTCGCCAGCGCCAAGTCCCCGCCGCCCAAGGTGCTGGACGCCTTCGCCGCCGGCTCCCCGTTCGGCGCCGCGCTGCTGGAGGGCGAGGATCCCTTCGAGGCGAAGATCCTGGAAGCCAACCCGGCCCTGAAGGCGGTGGCCGGCGGCGGCGTGCCAGGCCAGGCGTTCGGCGAACTGATCGAGCCCACCTCCCGCGCCGACGCCGCCCAGCGGCTGGCCTCCGGCGCACATACCGGGGCGCCCCTGGAGGTGCGGCTGGCGCACGACCCGGGCCGCATGGCGCACTTGTACCTGTCGAAGAGCGAGGGCCGCTGGGTGGCCTATCTGGTGGACGTCTCGGAGCAGAAGCAGGTGGAACTGCAACTGGCCCAGAGCCAGAAGATGCAGGCCATCGGCCAGCTGGCCGGCGGGGTGGCGCACGACTTCAACAACTTGCTCACCGCTATCTTCATGCAGCTGGACGTGCTGTCGGCGCGCCATCCGGTGGGCGATCCCTCCTATGAGGGGCTGAACGAGATCAAGCAGACCTCGGTGCGAGCCGCCGACCTGGTTCGCAAGCTGCTGGCCTTCTCTCGCAAACAGACGGTGCAGCGCGAGATCCTCGACCTGGGCGAGGTGATCAGCGAGTTCGAGGTGCTGCTGCGCCGGGTGCTCTACGAGGACGTGAAGCTGGTCACCGACTATGGCCGCAACCTGCCTCTGGTGCGCGCCGACAAGGGCCAACTCGAGACCGCCGTCATGAACCTGGCGGTCAACGCCCGCGACGCCATCCGCAGCCACGGGGGCGCCACAGTGAGAATCCGCACGGCGCGGGCCACCCAGGAGCAGGCCGCGGCCATGGGCTATCCGGGCGCGCGGGGCGACCAGGCGATGATCGAGGTCTCCGATGACGGCCCCGGCATCACCCGCGAGGTGATGGACAAGATCTTCGACCCGTTCTTCACCACCAAGCCGGTGGGCGAGGGGACCGGCCTGGGGCTGGCCACCGTCTATGGCATCGTCAAGCAGTCGGACGGCTGGATCGCGGTGGAGTCCAAGCCGGGCGAGGGCGCGGCGTTCCGCATCTTCCTGCCCGTCCATGTGCCGGTCGCCGGAGCCCCCGCCCAGCCAGCGCCCGCCGCCGCGCCCAAGCGCACCGTGCCGCGCGACCTGGCCGGCACCGGGCGCATCCTGTTCGTGGAGGACGAGGACGCCGTGCGCGGCGTGGCGGCCAAGCTGCTGCGGGCCCGCGGCTACGAGGTGCTGGAGGCCGCCAGCGGCGAGGAGGCCCTGGGGATCGCGGAGACCTACGCCGGGCGGATCGACCTGATGATCTCCGACGTGGTGATGCCGGGGATGCAGGGGCCGGACCTGCTGAAGCAGGCCCGCGGGTATCTGGGCGAGGCGCCGGTGATGTTCATCTCCGGCTATGCGGAATCGGAGTTCTCGGACCTGCTGGAGGGCGAGACCAACATCTCCTTCCTGCCCAAGCCGATCGACATCAAGACCCTGGCGGAGCGGGTGAAGCAGGAACTCCAGAAGGCGGCGTAACGGCGGTCACGCTTGCCTTGGGCCGTCGGCCGTCCAATCATCGCCGCCCACGGAGACCTGCGGCATGATCGAGCAGACGGTCGAGATTCCCACCAAGGACGGGGCCACGACCACCTTCATCGTCCATCCCGACCGGGGCGGGCCCCACCCGCTGATCCTGTTCTTCATGGACGCGCCCGGCATCCGGGAGGAACTGCGCGACATGGCCCGCCGGATCGCCTCGGCCGGCTATTATGTGATGCTCCCGAACCTCTACTACCGTTCAGGGGTGATGGAGCTTGCCGACCTGCCGCCGCTGCCGGAGGACGAGGCGCGCCAGCGGATGTATGGGTTCATGGGCGAGCTCAGCATTCCGCTGGTGATGGACGACGCCGACTCCCTGATGGACTTCGCCGACCGCGATCGGGCCGCGAGCCCCGGCGCCGCCGGGACGCTGGGCTATTGCATGAGCGGCCAGTACGCCATCGCCGCTGCCGCGCGCCATCCGGAGCGGTTCAACGCCGCAGCCTCGATCTATGGGGTGCAGCTGGTCACCGACCGGGCTGACAGCCCGCACCGGGCCGCGGAGAGGGCCAAGGCCGAACTCTATTTCGCCTGCGCCGAGAAGGACCGCTTCGTGCCGCTGGAGATGGTCGAGGCGCTTGACCAGGCGCTGAATGGCCGCGCCTCGCCGGCCGAGGTGGAGATCTATCCCGGCGTGGAGCACGGCTTCGCCTTCCCGCAGCGGGTCGTCTACCACAAGGCCTCGGCGGAGCGTCACTGGGAGCGGATCCTCTCCCTCTATCGCCGCCGGCTGCGCTGAGGAGGCTTCAGGACCATGCAGACCCGACGTCAGATGCTGCTGACGGCCGCCGCGTTGATGGCGTCCTGGCCGGCCGCCGCCGCACCGCAGGACGACCTGGACCGGCTGCTGGCCGACCTGTTCACGGACCTGCTGGACCGCTCGCCCGAGGCGATCACGCGGCTGGGCCTCGACAAGGGCGAGCGCGCCGGCGCGAAGTCCAGGCTCGACGACCGGTCCGCCGCGGCGCTGGCCGACGAGCGGGCGAGGAACGCCCGCCACCTGGCCCGCTTCAAGGCCATCGATCGCGCCGTGCTCTCCGGCATGGCGGCGGTGAACTACGACGCCGTGCGCTTCACCGTGGAGACCGACGACCAGGCGAGCCGCTTCCCTTATGGCGCCACCAGCGCCGGCGACCCCTATGTGCTTTCCCAGTTGGGCGGCTCCTACCAGGAGATCCCGGACTTTCTGGGCGCCCAGCACGGGGTGGAGACCAAGGCCGACGCCGAGGCCTACCTCGCCCGCCTGTCCGCCTTCGCCGGGGTGATGGACCAGGAGCTGGAGCGGGCGCGGGCCGACGCGGCGCTGGGCGCCATGCCGCCCGACTTCGTCATCGACCGGGCCTTGAGCCAGATGAAGGGCCTGGTGGGCCCGCCGGCCGCCTCGCCCCTGGTCACCTCGCTGGCCGACCGGGCGAAGGCCAAGGGGATCGCCGGCGCCTATGCGGCACAGGCGGGCGCGATCTACGCGGAGCGGGTGGTCCCCGCGCTGAACCGCCAGATCGCGTGGATGGAGCAGCTTCGGCCGCGCGCCGTCCATGACGCCGGATGCTGGCGGCTGCCGGACGGGGACGCCTATTACGCGCTCAGCCTGCGGGATTCGACGACGACGACGCTGTCGCCCGACGAGATCCACCAGATGGGGCTGGACCAGGCCCGTGAGCTGTCGGCCCGCGCCGATGTGCTGCTGCGCAAGCAGGGGCTGAGCCAGGGCAAGGTGGGCGCCCGCATCCGCGCCCTGATGGGCGACCCGCGCTACCTCTATCCGAACACCGACGCCGCCAAGGAAGCGCTGATCGCCGATCTGAACGGGATCGTGAAGGCCATGCAGCCGAGGCTGGCGGCCACGTTCGGGACCCTGCCCAAGGCGCCAGTGGAGATACGCCGGGTGCCCAAGTTCATCGAGGCCGGCGCGCCGGGGGGCTACTACAACCAGCCGTCACTGGATGGGACGCGGCCGGGGATCTACTGGATCAACCTGCGGGATTCGGCCGAGAACCCCCGCTGGACCCTGCCCACCATCACCTATCACGAGGCGATCCCGGGCCATCACCTGCAGTTGGCCATGCAGCAGGAGGCCGCCCTGCCGATGATCCGCCGGGCGACCTTCTTCTCGGCCTACGGAGAGGGCTGGGCGCTCTATGCGGAGAACCTGGTCCAGGAGATGGGCGCCTATGCCGATGACCCCTTGGGCGAGATCGGCTTCCTGCAGGCGGCGCTGTTCCGCTCGGCCCGCCTGGTGGTCGACACCGGCCTTCACGCCAAGCGCTGGAGCCGCGAACAGGCCATCCAGGCCATGACCGACATCGACGGCAGCCTCACCAGCGCGGCCACCACCGAGATCGAGCGCTACTGCGTGTGGCCGGGCCAGGCCTGCAGCTACATGGTGGGCAAGCTCACCTGGCGCCGGCTGCGGGCGAAGGCGCAGGCGGCCCTGGGGCCCCGGTTCGACATCCGCAGATTCCACGACGCCGCCCTGCTCGGCGGCGCGATGCCGCTCACGGTGCTGGAGCGGGTCGTCGATGACTACATCGCCGCGTTTGGCTCTTCGACGCCGGCGGCCTGAGGCGGCTGGCGTTGACGTTTGTCCCGGTCGCCAACCGCGGTCTGATCATGGCTTCCATCATGGTGGCCGCCTTCATCACCAATCTCGACAGCACCATCGCCAACATCGCGCTGCCGCAAATCCAGGGAAGCCTCTCGGCTGCGTCCGAGGAGATCACCTGGGTCCTCACCTCCTACATCATCGCCGTGGCGATCATGACGCCGATGAGCGGCTGGTTGGCGGGCCGGTTCGGTAGGAAGCGGGTGCTGCTGGTTTCGATCGCGGGCTTCACCCTCATGTCGGCCGCCTGTGGGCTGGCGACAGATCTCCCGCAGATGGTGCTGTTCCGGACCCTTCAGGGCATGTTCGGCGCCTCCCTGGCGCCGATCTCACAGTCGCTTGTGTTCGACATGAACCCGCCGGAGAAACACGGACAGGCCATGGCCACCTGGGGCTCGGCGATCCTGGTGTCGCCCATGCTGGGTCCGGTGATCGGCGGTTTCATCACCGAGCATCTATCGTGGCGCTGGGTGTTCCTGATCAACCTGCCGTTGGGGATCCTGGCGTTCGCTGGCGTGTGGCTGTTCATGCGTGGCATGCGTGACCCGCCGCGGCGGCGCTTCGACTTCGTGGGTTACGGAGCCCTGGCGGCGGCCATCGCCTCGCTGCAGCTCATCCTGGACCGCGGCCCGGGGCAGGACTGGTTCAATTCGCTTGAGATCTGGGTGATCGCCGCCGCCGGGGTGATCTCGACCTGGGTGTTCGTGACCCATACGCTCACCACCGCACACCCATTCTTCAGCCCCGCCCTGGCCCGGCAGCGCAATTTCATCACCTGCGCCTTCTTCGCCTTCTTCTGCAACATGATGATGTTCAGCACGCTGACGCTGCTGCCGCCCCTCACTCAGAACCTGATGGGCTATCCGGTGCTGCTGGGCGGGCTGGTGACCATGCCTCGCGGCCTCACCTCCTGTGTGACGATGTTCATCGTCGGCCAGTTCATCGCCCGCTACGACGTTCGGCGGTTCCTGATGTTGGGCCTTGCGCTCTGCGCCTTCGCCTTCTGGGACATGAGCCAGTACAGCCTGGAAATGGGCTGGGAGTCCTTCGCGCTCGCCGCGGCCATCCAGGGCCTGGCGCTGGGTATGGTCAACACCCCGCTCAGCACCATCGGCCTTGGCACCACGCCCATGGCGATCCGTGGTGAGGCGACGGCGATCTACCATCTGGTCCGCAATCTGGGCGCCTCGGTGGGCATCGCCGTCATGCATTCCATGGTGATCACCAACACGGCCGCCTCCTATGCCTCGATCGGCGGCCAGGTGGATCCCTCCACCCCTGCCATGGCCGCCGCATTGGGCTCAACCTACAACCCCGCCGCCGTGGAGGGTCTCATCAGGCTAAGCGAGCAGGTTCACCGTGAGGCGGCCATGGTCGCCTACGTCAACGTCTTCCGGCTGATGATGTGCATCGCGCTGATCTGCATCCCGTTCCTGCTGTTCTTGCGCGGGCGGGATCATATGGGGCGGGAGGAGACCCTCTCCCCGGCCAAACCGGATGGAGAGGGCCTGTGAGGGCCGCGTGAGGGCGTGCGCAGGACGGGCGCCGGCCCCTCCCGATCCCTCGTGGCTTGCCCCGGGCTAGGCGCCTAATCTACGAGCCCGACCTATGGCTCAGGGGATTCCGTCTGAATCGATACTGCTCCTAGGCCCCCGGCCTGGCCTCATGGGCGGGGCGGCCGGTGAGTTCGGCCATGTGGTCGAAGTCGGCCTCGAAGGCGCCCGGGCCCTGGCGCTCGGTGAGCGCCGAGGTGACGTTGGAGGCGCTCGGGGAGGGCGAATAGACCGTCAGCTTCTCGATGGGCTCCGGCAGGACCGATCCTCGACGAATTCTACGCAGCTAGGTTGAAGACGCCCCTGAGGAATCACCGAGGGTCATGGTCAGCGAGTGTGGGAGAAGTCCGCCCAGGGCTGGCCGGCGGCCAAATCCGAGGAGCAGATACA
Organism: Caulobacteraceae bacterium; assembly: GCA_947474775.1. GTDB lineage: Bacteria > Pseudomonadota > Alphaproteobacteria > Caulobacterales > Caulobacteraceae > Phenylobacterium. Next base: position 6,437 of record CANJKG010000049.1, read on the forward strand.
GGGAATCTTGATTGCGTTTTTTCGAGGTCGCCTTCGGCATGACGTCCAGCGTCAACTGCCGGATGCTGCAGGCCGTCCGGGTCTAGACGATGTCTGCGTGAACCGCCGGCGCCTCTTCCTCGGCTTTCTTGGCGCTCCCGTTGGTAGAGGCTGCCTGCGTCTGGCGCGGGGGCTGGAGCCGGCGCTTGCGGTCCTGCAGGACGCTGAACAGTCGCTCGCGCTGGTGCTCGGCGGCAGGGAGGGTGCGGGCGTTCTGCAGGGTGAGGTCGTGCTCGGCTTCGTGGGCCAGCTTGTCCATCATCGCCGGGTCGAGTTTCCAGAGGATGGCGATCAGGTCGGCGGTCAGCAGCTCGAGCGTCGCCACGCGTGCAGTCAGATCGCGCTTGGGTGCGAAGCTCGGTCACGAAACCCCTCCTGGAAATTCGCGCCAAAATGCCGCACACTCTCCTAAGGAAAACCTAAGCGTCGAAACGAAATATTTACGACAACCAGGGCGAGCGATTGGTCTCTATACACGCAAATCGCGAGCGAGGGCGATGCGCGAGCGACTGACTGCCCGGGTGCTGTTGTTCGACCCCAGGGGCCGCATCCTGTTGATGAAGGGCCGACTGGCCAGCGACCCGGATCGACCGGGCGAGTGGTTCACCATAGGCGGCGGGGTGAAGGGCGGAGAAACCCTCGAGGAGGCCGCGGCCCGGGAGATTCGCGAGGAGAGCGGCGTTCGGGATTTCGTGCTGGGCCCGGTGGTCGCGCGTCGCGACATCGCGTTCGTCGGCGCCGGCGGGGCTCCGGTGCTGTCCAGGGAGCACTATCTCGTGGCCCGCTGCCAGGGCGGCGACCCCAGCCGCGAGGGCTGGAATGCGGCGGAGCGAGCGCTGGTGGACGAGATCCGCTGGTGGACCCCGGAGTCCCTCGCAGCGATGTCGGAGCCCGTCCATCCCGCCGGGCTGGCCGGGCGCCTGGCGGACCTCGTCGCCGGCCGCTATCCGGCTGTTCCAGAGAGCTGGGCGTAGCCCAAGGATTTCCTGGCCCCGACGCGGCCGTGGGCCTTCGGGATGTCAGTCTTCGCCGTGGAATGGGTGGCGGGCCGAGGTGACGGCCCGCCGCGCCGCCTAGCCCGTGACCTTGAGGTTGGTCGCCGAGGTCTTGCCGCTGCGCCGATCCTGCTCGAGGTCGAACGCCACGGTCTGGCCCTCGTTGAGGCCCCGCAGGCCGGCCTGCTCGACCGCGGAGATGTGCACGAACACATCCTGGCCGCCGTCGTCCGGCTGGATGAAGCCGAAGCCCTTGGTGGGGTTGAACCACTTCACCACGCCCGCGCCGGACCCGGAGACCGTTCCGCCGCCGCGTTGGCCACCGCCGCCGCCGCCGCCGAAGCCACCGCCGCCGCCACCGCCGAAGCCACCGCCGCCGCCACCGTAGCCGCCGCCGCGCGGGCGGTCGAAGCCGCCACCACCGCCACCGCCGCCGAAGCCGCCGCCACGCGGAGCCCGCGACGGGGCCGCGCCCTGGCCGGTGACCACCAGTTGGCCGGCGGAGAGCTTGCCGGAGCGCCTGTCCTGCTCGAGTTCGAACTGGACCTGATCGCCTTCGTTCAGGCCATGGAGGCCTGCCTGCTCGACTGCCGAGATGTGGACGAAGACGTCTGACCCGCCGTCGTCCGGTTGTATGAAACCGAAGCCCTTAGCCGTATTGAACCACTTGACCGTGCCGCTCGCCATTTCGCGTGCCCTAACCCATAGAAATATGCGCCGCCCAAGGACGCCCGACCGTCGATTTTGACAAGCCGTGATTGTTATTACCCGGCCAATCCGTCCGAGACCAGCCGCGCCGTGACATAACGACCCAATGAGCCTATGCGGGCAAGTTCTTCCAGGCTTTTCGAGGGGACTTTTCGGCGAGATGCGTAGCGTCTGTGTCTTCTGCGGATCGGCCGTGGGCGCCGATCCGGCCTATCTCGCCGAGGCTACCGCGGCGGGAACGATCATCGCCCAGGCTGGCCTGACCCTGGTCTACGGCGGCGGCCGCGTGGGACTGATGGGGGCGGTGGCGGACGCCGCCCTGGCCGCCGGCGGCCGGGTCGTCGGCGTGATGCCGCGAGACCTGGTGGACCAGGAGATCGGCCACGCGGGCCTGTCAGAACTGCGCGTGGTTGAGAACATGCACGAGCGCAAGTGGGGCATGGCCGAGGCCGCCGACGGCTTCCTCTGCCTGCCGGGCGGGCCGGGCACCTTCGAGGAGATCTTCGAGCAGTGGACCTGGGGGCTGCTGGGCTTCCACGCCAAGCCCTGCGGCTTCGTCAACGTGGGCGGCTACTACGACCTGCTGCGCCAGACGATCCAGGGCATGGTCGACGGCGGCTTCGTGGGCCAGCAGTACGCGGACATGCTGATCTACGCCGACAGCACGGCGGACGCGATCGAGGCCTTCCGCGGGTACAAGGCGCCGCCGCCCAAATGGACGCGCGCGCCCATTCAAGAGCGGATGGGCAAGAAGCCTTAGGCCGCGCGGCTAGCGGCGGGCTCAGCGGCGAGGCTGACCTCGAAGTCCTGCAGCAGGTCGAGGACTTCCTCGGGGCTGGCCTTTAGAGGCTTGCCCTTGGGGAATCGGTAGCGCCAGAAGCTGGTGATGTGGGAGATCGTCCCGGTCCGCTCGCCCAGCGCCAGGAACATGTGCGGCGCGTCCAGCAGGAAGTCGCGGAAGCCGGTGGCCTTGCCGTCGCCGGTAAGGCCCGCGAAGGCCTGGTCATAGACGCCGATCGCGGTCAGCGCCGCCTTGGCGTAGCGCTCCAGATTGACCTGGATGCGCCCGCGGGTGGTGTTCAGGTGGACGGTCAGCTCCGGATCGCGCGGGCCGATGATCTGCAGCTTGGAGAATTCGACCAGCACCTCCTTGAGCGCCGGCCAAAGCGTGGACAGAACCCACTTGTAATAGAGGAAGCCCTTCCACGAGAAGATGCCGTCCCGGTAGGCCTCGCCTTCCAGGCGCAGGGTGAGCCGCAGAGGCTCCAGCCGCTCGTCGGTGTCGGTGGAGAGCAGCGCCGAGACCAGCTTGGAGACGTTGCCCTCCGAGGAGGCGTCGTTCTTGTAGGCCAGCTCGATCAGCTTGTTGATCTCGGAGGCGACGAACCGCTGCATGCGCTCCACGTCGGCCTTGGAGATGGCGAAGTAGGTCGGGGCGATCGTGAACCCACGGCGCTTCAGGTGCTCGCGCAGCAGGAACGGGTCCATGGACGGCAGTTCGCAGATCGCCTCCAGCAGGGAGGCGTCGTGGTTCATGTCGTCCACCTGGCCTGTGAGCTGCTCCAGGAGAAGCCGCCAGCCGCGCTGCTCGATGAACAGGGAGCGCCCGCCCAGGCTGAGATCGGAGGCGGCGAAGGGCACGATCAGCTTGGTGGTCGTGTGGGGGGAGATGTCGAACAGATAGCGCTCGTCGCCGCGCAGGCGGTGCTTGAGGATCACCGAGCCGTTCAGCACCGGCGACTTGAACAGCGGCGAGGACGTGTGCTCGGGATTGTTGGCGTTGTGGTTGGCGATGGCCGCCAGATTCCAGACCCGGCTGGTGGACGCCGTCTTCTCCAGCCCGATCAGGCTGCGGTAGATGCGGTCTGAATTGATGGAAGACATCGACGGACAAAGGGCTCCCGGCCTGATGCGAAGGTGGTCGCAAGGCCACGCCTGATATTCCCCCGTAATCGTTACGCTCCCTTTACCGGGGGAGGCTTTTCCGCGGCCCGCCGCGTTCTCCGGCGCCGGCCATGCAGGGTTTCTCGATGCTGGGAAGCAAACTGGGGGCCGATACTTGAGCATCCGAGATAATCTGTTCGTGAATCATGGAAGTTTAGCAGCAGTCAGGGGGCTGAACGGCATGTCTGATGCTGGGGGAAACCCGAGATCATGATCAAGATGTCTGACCTGTGCCGAAACGGCACGAAAGAGGCCTTTGAACTGCGGCATTTAGTCACTCCGTTAGTGGTCCCTTTACGTATTTTCCCGTAGGTTGACGTAGAGGAAGGATGGATCCGTGTTCACCTTGGCCGTGAGATATTCCGGAGAAGGCGCCTGGCATACGGGCATGTCGCCCCTGACGTTCCAGGCGGCGGTTGGCAACGCGCGTGTCCTCAGCACCCAGAACCGGTTCGCCGACGAGGTCCGCGTGATCCCCACCATGCCCGCGCCTCGACTGCTGGACGTCCGGGTCTAGACGCCCCCCGACAAGCGATTGTCGACCTTCTCATGCGGCGGGACGCCTCTCGTTGCGTCCAGGCGGGCGTTCCACGCGTATCTTGACCGTGGCGGATGTCGGGAGGCTCCCATCACACTCCTGCGACCTATTGCCCCGCATGCGGCGTCTTACCTTATTGCTCACCTTCTCTGAGTAGAAGCAGCAGGTCAGGCGGTCCCGGGCGAGGATGCGCATGATTAGAGGATAGGGTTAATCGATCTAAAGACTTAGCCAGGTCCGGATCGATTGGGTGACGAGATCGGGAAGTCAGGGGTCATGAAGAAACTGTTGCTCACCGCTGTCGCCGTTACGGTGCTTTCTCTGTGCGCGGGCGCGCCGGCCATGGCCAAGTCGGACAATGCCGGCAGCCAGTCCGCCAAGGACAAGGAGACCGAGTCCAGGGCGAAAGCCAAGGAGGCGGAGGCTAAGGCCGACAAGGAAAAGGCCGACAAGAACAAGTCCGATAAGGAGAAGGAGAAGGAGAAGGAGAAGGAGAAGGAGAAGGAGAAGGAGAAGGAGAAGGCCCAGGCGGACGAAAAGGCCGAGGCGGAAGAGAAGGCCAAGGCGGAAGCCGACGAGAAGGCCAAGGCCGAGGCTGGGAAGCCCAAGGACGGCGAAGCCATCCCGGTCAGCGAGATCACCGAGGCCGACCTGACCGAAAAGGGCGAGGTCGCGCTGCTGGACGGAAAATGCGACCTGATAGCGGGTTGCGCCTTCAGCGGCGACGACGCCGAGGGCAAGTTGATCGAGGCGGCGTTCGAGGCCGCCTTCCCCATGCAGGACCTGGACCTCACCCTGCTGGACCAGGTGAAGGGCAATTCGGGCCCGTGGGAGACCAAGGTCCCGGTGGCCTTCATCTCGCTGCAGGGGCCCAAAGGCTTCACCCTCTACCAGCTGGAGAAGCCGTCCACGTTCACCGAATGGTCCGGGAAGATCTCCGACCTTGTTAAGACGCGAGGGGGCGCGGAGGGCGATGTCGAGGTCGGCAGTCTGTCGCTTTGGGCCGGCGATCATATGCAGCGGGTCGAGGTGGCCGCGGTGCCGGAGCCCTCCACCTGGGCGATAATGCTGTGCGGCTTCTTCAGCATCGGCGGCATGTTGCGCGCGGCCCGCAAGAAGGCGCTTCGCCACGCCCGGACGCCGTCTACCTCACTGTAGGCAGGGTGACCCGGGCGGTCAGGCCCTGGCTCTGGGAGATCAGTTCAACGTCGCCGCCGTGGGCCCGCGCGGTGGAACGCGCGATCGGCAGGCCCAGGCCCACCCCGCCGGTGTCCAGGTTGCGAGACGCGTCGGTGCGGTAGAAGGGCTGGAACACCTTCTCCAGCTCATCCGGCGACAGGCCCGGGCCGTTGTCGGAAATCTCCACCACCGCCAGGACGCCTTCGCGGCGCACGGCCACCCGCGCCCGGCCGCCGTAGTTCACCGCGTTCTGCACCAGGTTGCCGAACAGCCGCTGCAAGGCCACCGGATCGCCGTCGACCATGACAGCCTCGCCTTCGGGCTCGGGCTCGACGATTTCCACGTCGCCGCCCAGGAGGGCGGCGTCGTCCACCACGCACTCCACCGCCGACAAGAGGTCGAGGCGCTCGCGCCGGCCGGGCTGGCTCTCGTCGCGGATGAAGGCGAGCACCCCGCCGATCATCTGCTCCATCTGCTCGACGTCGCCCAGCACGCTGGTCCTCAGCGCTTCGGGCGCGGCCTCCAGCTTGAAGCGGATGCGCGCCAGCGGGGTGCGCAGGTCGTGGGAGATGGCCCCGACCATGGCCGTACGGTCGCCGATGTAGCGCTTCAGCCTGGCTTGCATCTGGTTGAAGGCTTGCGCCGCCGAGCCGATCTCGGCGGGGCCGGTCAGCGTCATCTGCGGCCCGTGCGGATCGCGCCCCAGGGTCTCGGCAGCCTGGGCGAAACGCTTCAGGGGCGCGGTGATCCGGCGCGCGAACAGGTAACCGGCGGGCGCCACCACCAGGAAGCCGGCCGTGAGCCACAGGAAGACCCGCTTCTGCCAGTCGGTGGGGAAAGGCTCCGGCGTGGAGCGGACCACCACCCAGCCGCCGCCGTCCAGGCGCGCCGCGGCGGTGAAGTCGTTGAAGATGGGGGTGTCGGGGCCGGGTGCGAAGCCGCGCCGCCATGGGCCGAAGCCCGCCGGGCCGGGACCGTCCGGGCGCTCAAGCCTGGGTCCGTCGCGCCCGCCGCGGGGACCGTCTCCGCGCATTCGGGATTCCCGCGGATCGCGCAGGCGGTAGAATATCCGCATGGCCGATGAAGGCGGATGGACCGCCAGGCGCACGTCGGCGTCGTCCAGGCCCAGAGTCCCGGCCAGGGCGCGGGTCGGCCTGGGCTGCGCCTCGTCAAGCCCGGGGGGCAGAGTGGCCACGGCCTGGCGGGTCATCGGCCGTCCAAGGCGGCTCTCCAGGGAGCCGCCGCGCAGGGCGCTGGCGATCTCAGCGACGCGATAGACCGGCGGCCTGGGCGGCGGGATCAGCATGATCGCGGCGAAGGTGATGGCCTGGGCGGCCAGCAGGCTCACCACCAGCAGGGTGACCAGTTGCAGGCTGATCGGCGCGCGTGGGCGCTGCGGCGGCTCCGCCCCAGTTTCGGGCGGGCTCATGGCCGGGTGACCTTGGCGTCGAACAGGTAGCCCGCACCGCGGTAGGTCTTGATGATCTCGCCATCAACATAGGCGTGCAGCTTGCGGCGCAGGCGGCTGATCTGGACGTCGACGGCGCGGTCGAACACCTCGGTCTGGGCGCCGCGGGCGTACTCGAGGAGCTGGTCGCGCGAGAGGATCCTTTGCGGATGTTCCAGGAAGGCGCTGAGCAGGGAGAATTCGCCGCCGGTGAGCAGGATGGTGGCCCCCTGGGGCTCGCGCAGCTGACGGCGCAGGGTGTCCAGGGAGAAGCCCAGGAAGTGATAGGTCTTGCCTTTGCGCAGCGCGCCCGTGCGGGCCTCGTCGCGCCGGCGCATCACCGCGCGCACCCGGGCCAGGAGCTCGCGCGGGCTGCAGGGCTTGGGCAGGTAATCGTCGGCGCCCAGTTCAAGGCCCAGCACCCGGTCTACCTCCTCGCCCATGGCGCTGACCATGACGATGGCCGGGCCGCCCGCCTCCGCCAGCCGGCGGCAGATGGACAGTCCGTCCTCGCCGGGCAGCATGACGTCGAGGATGACGAGGTCGATGGAATCGGCGGCCAGGGCCTGTTCCATCGTCGCCGCGTCGCCGGCGGTGTGCAGGACATAGCCATGCTCTCGCAGATAGCCGGCCATCTGCTCGCGGAGCTGGCTGTCGTCATCGACCACCAGGATATGGCGGGCCGAGGGCGCGCTGGGCGGAGCGGGGATCATGGCCTTCCTTAGCAGGAAAACCCGCGTCCCCCGCGCGGGGGACGCGGGCGGAAGGAGGCCTTCTAGCCGCGACGGCCGGGACCGTGGTCGTCGCCGCGGCCCATGTGGCCGCCGAACTTGCCGCCACGGCCACCATGACCGCGCATGCCGGGGCCGCCACGTAGTCGGCCCAAGGCGTCGAACACCTGCTTCTGCTCCGTGTTCAGGGCGGCGTAGAAGGTCTTGAGCGCCTCGACCCGGCGCTGGCCTTCGGCTTCCCGCGCGTCGCGGCGCTTTGCCATCTCGTCCAGGCGCTCAGGCGTCGACATGGCCTTGGGCGGGCCGGACATCCCCGACATCTCATGCATCCCGGACATTCCCGACATCCCATGCATCCCGGGCGGCGGGCCAATGGACTTGAGGAAGGCCTGGAACGCGCCTTCCTGGTCAGGGCGCAGGCGAAGCACGGTGCGCAGGTCGGCCGCGCGCTGCTGCATGTGGGCTACGCGCATGGCCTGCATTTCGGGGGAGGGCGCGCGTGGGCCGGGCTGGGCCTGGGCGCCGGTGGAGACCGCCAGGGCGGCGGCGAGGATGAGGAGACTTAAGGTGGGTCGCATGAGGACATTCCCGTGACTGCTGGGAGTTCAGTGATCGCATGCGCGCCGTCCAGGGCGATGTCATTGCACGCATCACGTTTGACACGCAGTTGTAACGTAGCGGCCCGCCACGCCACAATTGGGGCGAGGCCCCAACGCCAGGGTCCAAGAAGATCGTCGTTATCGCTGACAACAGTCATTGACTGGACACATTCTGCCAGGAACAGAGAGAGCCTCTGGTTCGAGGGGCCTATGACTCGTCGCTTTCCGCCGAATAGCCGTACCGCGCTCGCCCGCGCATCGCTGGTCAGCGTCTCAGCGTTGATCTGGGGGACGCAGGCCCTCGCAGAGACGCCGGTCAGCACGGCGCGGACCACGCCCATCGCCACCTCCACCGCGGCCAGCGGGGCCCCGGACGACGTACGCATCGCCCCCGAAGGGTCGATCAAGTTCAACAGCGCCGGCGCGGCGGTGACGCAGGACAGCAACAATGCGGCGACCAACGCCGGCACGATCGAGATCAAGGATTCCAGCGACGCCACCGGCATACTTTCCAGCGGCGGGCGCACGGGCGCGATCACCAACGCCGGCGTGATCACTATCAACGAGACCGCCACGCCCACCGACACCGACAGCGACGGGGATCTGGACGGGCCGCTGGCCAACGGCGCGCGGCGGTTCGGTATTCGGGTGACCGGGCCGGGCGCCTTCAGCGGCCCGATCCTCAGCAATGCGGCCGGAACGATCAAC
>CANJKG010000050.1 GCA_947474775.1 Caulobacteraceae bacterium
GAACATCGCCTTCCACGAGGTCGGCCGCCAGGCGATCATGGCCGACCCGGACTGGCGCGGCGGCGCCTATGAGCGTGAAGGCGTGCGCCCCGAGAAGGGGCTCGCGGTGGCGCGCATGGCCGCCCACATCACCTATCTGTCGGAGCAGGCCCTGCAGCGGAAGTTCGGCCGCGAGCTGCAGCGCGACGGCCTGTCCTGGGGCTTTGACGCCGACTTCCAGGTGGAGAGCTACCTGCGCCACCAGGGGACCAGTTTCGTCGACCGCTTCGATGCCAACTCCTACCTCTACATCACCCGGGCGATGGACTACTTCGACCTGGCGGCGAAGCATGGCGGCGTCCTGGCCGAGGCCTTCATGAAGGCCCGGGCGGTGCGCTTCTGCGTGCTGTCGTTCTCCTCCGACTGGCTCTATCCGACGTCGGAGAACCGCGACGTGGTCCGCGCGCTGAACGCCGCCGGCTGCCGCGCCAGCTTCGCCGAGATCGAGAGCGACAAGGGCCACGACGCCTTCCTGCTCGACGAGCCGGCCCTCGACGCCACCCTACGCGGCTTCTTCGCCGCCACCGCCCAGGCCCGGGGGCTCAAGTGAACGGGCGCGAGGACTTCGAGGAGATCCTGCGCATCGTGCGTCCCGGGGCGCGCGTGCTCGACGTGGGCTGCGGCGAGGGCGAGCTGCTGGAGCTGCTCAGCCGCGAGAAGGGCGTCGACGGCCAGGGGCTGGAGATCAGCCAGGCCGGCGTCTCCGCCTGCCTGGCGAGGGGCCTGGCCGTGGTGCAGGGCGACGGCGACCAGGACCTGGACCATTTCCCGACTGGGGCCTTCGACTACGCGATCCTGTCCAAGACCCTGCAGCAGATGCGCGAGCCCCGGCACGTGCTCTCCGAGCTGCTGCGCATCGCCGACCAGGCGATCGTCAGCGTCCCCAACTTCGGCCACTGGCGCATGCGCGTCTCGCTGATGGCCCGCGGCCGCATGCCGGAGACCCGCGCCCTGCCCGACCCCTGGTGGTCCACCCCCAACATCCACCTGTGCACCTTGCGCGACTTCACCGACCTGGTGCGCCAGCTGGACCTGCGCGTGGACGGCTGCGCCGCGCTCACCACCGGCAAGCCGGCGCGGGCCATCAATCCGGACGGACTGCTGGAGAACTGGCGCGCCGAGACGGCCCTGTTCCTGCTCAGCCGGCGATAGCGTCGGCGTCACGGTCGCCGGTGCGGATGCGCAGCGCCTGTTCCAGGTCGAGCACGAAGACCTTGCCGTCGCCGATCTTGCCGGAGTTAGCGGTGCGCGCCACGGCGGCCACCACGTTGTCGGCGATGTCGTCGGGGACGGCGATCTCCAGCTTCACCTTCGGCAGCAGCTTCACCTCGTACTCCGCGCCCCGGTAGACCTCGGTCTTGCCCCGCTGGCGGCCGTAGCCGCGCACCTCGGTGACAGTGAGGCCCGAAGCCCCGGCCTCGGTGACCGCGTCAAGCACGGCGTCCAGGCGGCTGGGCTTGATCACCGCGACGATCATTTTCATAGGCGTCCGTCTCCGTTCAGCCGGCGAGCGTTTTCGCCTCTACGCTAAGACTATCTTCGCCCGCCTCCAAGTGCGCGCGTGAAGCTTCGCCCCGCGGCGCCCGCGAAGCAGGCGCCGCGCCAGCGGGCTGCGGCGCCAGGGTCGGAATCCGCCGCACCCTTGCGCGCGTCCCCTTGGGCTTCACCGCGAAGGTCTGCTTGACCGCCTCCATCAGGGTCAGGCCGGCGAACCGGGGCCACAGGCGCGAGCCGGTCTGCTCGAACCCCTCCGCCCAGCCCGACATCCAGCCCACCGGCGGGACGTAGAGCGCCCGCGTCCAGCCCAGCGGCTCCAGCTCGGCCTCCCGCAGCAGCTCGGCCAGCTGGCTGCGGCTGTAGGGGCGGCCATGGCCGAAGGGAGTGCGCTCGGAGTTGGCCCACAGGCCGCTGCGCGAGGCCGCGGTCACGATCACCCGGCCGGACGGCGCCAGCACCCGCCACACTTCTCGCAGAAGGCCCGCCGGATCATGGCTCTCCTCCAGCCCGTGGACCACCAGGATGCGGTCGAACAGGGCGTTGGCGAAGGGCAGGGAATCCTCGTCCGCCAGGGCCGCCAGGTTGGGCCCGTCCGCCGGCCAGACCTCCACCCCCTGCTGCGCCGGCATCGCCGCCACCACCCGGCGGGCGGCCGCGCGCAGCGGCGCCACGAACGGCGTCGCATAGCCCAGCGCCAGCACGTCCAGCCCATGGGCGTCGCCCCAGGCCTCCTCCACCTTGCGGCTGACCATGGCGCGCGCCGCCTGGCCCAGGGGCGAGGCGTAGAATTGGCGCAGTTCCAGGACGTCCCGGCGCATTGGCGGTCAAGCGGTCTCGACCGGAGCCTGATCGGTTCGGATTCGAACCGTGAATCAGGCTCCTACATTTCTAGTGTAGAGCAGGATTCACGGCTCAGATGATTCCATCTGAACCGATCCTGCTCTATAGGCCGCCCCAACCTAAACCGCTTGCCTGGGGTTTGTCGCGAGGTCCGAGCATGCCGCTCACCGTTCATCAGTTCCCCTGCCTGTCGGACAACTACGGTTTCCTGGCGCGCGACGAGGCCACCGGCCAGGTCGCCTGCATCGACACGCCGGACGCCGCCGCCATCCTGCGTGAGCTCGACAAGCTCGGCTGGACGCTCTCGATGATCCTCAACACCCACTGGCACGCCGACCACGCCGGCGGGAACGCCGAGGTGCAGACCGCCACCGGCTGCCGGATCGTGGGCCCCGCCGAGGTGACCAGGATCGCCCCCCTCGACCGGGAGGTCGGCCACGGCGACCGCGTGTCATTGGGCGAGACCACCTTCGAGGTGATCGAGGTTGGCGGCCATACGCTCGGCCATATCGCCTACCACGACGCCGCCGACCACATCGCCTTCGTGGGCGACACCCTGTTCGTCATGGGCTGCGGACGGCTGTTCGAAGGCCAGCCGGAACAGATGTGGACCAGCCTGCAGCGGCTGGCCGCCCTGCCCGACGACACCACCGTCTACTGCGCCCACGAATATACCGCCGCCAACGCCCGCTTCGCGCTCTCCGTGGACGACGCCCCGGCCTTGAAAGCCCGCGCCGAGCAGGTGTTCGCCGCCCGCGAACGGGGCGAGCCCACCGTCCCCACCACCATCGGGCAGGAGAAGGCCACCAACCCGTTCCTGCGGGCCCCGCTGCTGGCCGCCCACGTCGGCGCCGCCGGCCAGCCCGACCACTTCGCCTTCGCGGCGGTGCGTCAGGCCAAGGACGTTTTCAAGGGCTAGGAGCACGATGCGATCAGACGGCATCGTCTGATCGTTGAATCGTGCTCGACAATCAAAGGTGTAGAGCCTGATTCACGGTTCAGATCGTTCCATCTGAACCGATCAGGCTCTAGGATCTATTTTCCCGAAGCCGCCGACATGATGCGCTCCGAGGATGGACGACCCGCCAGCCCCTGCGTCGGGGTGACGGTGATCCGCAGCACCCCGCCGCGATCGAGGTTGGCGGCGGGCTTGCGGCCTTCCACCACGCGCACCTTCTGCAGCCGGCCCATCGCCTTGCGCGACCCGTCCCTGGCCATCCGCACCACCGCCTCGCTGGCCACCAGGGCGGCGTCGGCGATCAGGGCCGAGGAGGCCGGGCTCGCCTCGGCGTCGAAGGGGATCAGCCGCCGGGCCGCCCGGCTGGCCCGCGCGCTGGCCTGGGCCAGCCGCTCCAGCAGCGCCTGCGGACCCAGCGGCGCGAGCCGCAGCGGCAGGCCGCCGCCGGCCAGGGCCACCGCCGCCCCGCCCGGCCGCTGGTCCGTGAACAGGGTGACGCCGCCCAGCCGCGTGGCCCGCAGCACCGGCTCGCCCGCGTCGTTCTTGTAGATCACGTCGCCGCGCGGCGCCGGCTGCGGCTGCAGCACCCAGACCTCGTAGCTGCCGTCGAACTTCAGCAGGGGGCGCGGCTGGGTGCGGTCGAGGATGAACACCTCGCCGTCCTCGGAGACGTAGCGCGCCACCGGCGGTCCCGCCCCGGGGCGTCCATCCGGCGGCCGGGCCCCAAACAGGCCGTCGCGGAGATTGTCCGGGGCGGCCGACGCCGGACCCGCGAAGCCCACGAGCACGGCGAGCAGCAAAGCCGGAAGGGTCGCCTTGCGAGAAGCCGTGGGCTCGTCCGTCATGAGGAGGAACGGGATGCACCTTGAGTGGGGCGCTTTTTGGACCGGAGCACGGCGCTCACATAAGTTGTCCGCCGTTCAGGGACAGGGTGGCGCCGGTCAAATTGCCCGCCCGCTCGCCGGCCAGGAACGCCACCATCTCGGCGATCGCGCGGCCTAAGCCGCGAGTCCCGCCGGTCACCAGGGCCACGCGCGCCATCCTGTCCCCCCCATATTCTTGCCCCTCAGCAGCTTAAGCAGAAAAACCGTTGGTGCGTCAGGGGGTTTGCCAATCCCCTCGCATGCGCGATACTGCAACGCAGAAGACGGGTCCGCCGGGGGCGGGCCCGCCCGCTAAAGGACACGCGATGGCAGATCCGCAAGAGCCTAAAGCAACACAGGCCGGCGAGAAGATCGTCATCAAGAAGTACGCCAACCGGCGGCTCTACAACACCGGCTCGTCCAGCTACGTCACCCTTGAGCACCTGTCGGAGATGGTGAAGCAGGGTGTCGACTTCGTGGTCTATGACGCCAAGACCAACGAGGACATCACCCGCACCGTCCTGACCCAGATTATCTTCGAGGAGGAGAGCCAGGGCCAGAGCCTGCTGCCGATCCAGTTCCTGCGCCAGCTGATCGGCTTCTACGGCAACTCGATGCAGTCGTTCCTGCCCAGCTACCTGGAACTGTCGCTCAACACCTTCTCCCAGCAGCAGGAGCGCCTGCGAGGCCAGTTCACCGCCCTGGCCCCCGGGGCCGGCGCCGGCGCCTACGAGGAGCAGATCCGCCAGAACCTAGCCATGTTCGATCGGGCCATGAAGATGTTCTCCCCCTTCGCCTTCGCCGCACGCGCCGCCGAACCGGCGCCGCCGCCTGCGCCCGCCAAGGCCGAGGCCCCCGCCGCCGACGGCGAAGCACTCACCGAGCTGCGCAAGCGCATGGAAGAGATGCAGGCGCAGATCGAGCGGCTAGCCTCCAAGAGCTGAGCCATGGTCTCCCCTGTCGATCCCAGCGGAGCGTCCAAGCCCTCCCGCCGCCCGGCCAGGCCGAAGAAGTCCGCAAAGGCGGCGGCCCAGACCCTGCCGGTGCCGGTGGGCCGCGCCAAGACCGTGCCGCGCACCCCCCGCGCCGGCCACGAATCGGCCTTCCACGCCCATGTGCTGGGCCAGGAGGAGCAGAAGCGCGGCCTGCGGGTCCCCGGCCTCGTGGACGTAGCCAAGAAGCTCTACGCCTCCACCGAATGGTCCGGCGCCAAGGACCGCCGCGGGGGCAAGGGCCGCAAGGCCAAGACCGACGTCTGAGCCGTCCCGGTATCATGGTGAATCAATTGGCGCCGGTCTTGCTTGGTCCAGGTCAGGACTGTGCTGTTCCGGGGGCTGCCATGGCGCTTTTCGTCGCCCGCTTCTTCGACCTCGCCGTAGTGACCCTGATCTTCACGGTCCTCACCTAGGCAAAGCTTTCCGGCTAGATCTCCTCCACCCGGCCGGGATTGCGCGATCGCCGCTTGAGCCACAGGACGCCGGCCAGGTCCGACAGCGAGACCCACAGCCGGCCGAGGTTGCCGTATTTCGACCGTCCCGTCCGTCGCGGCCGGTGGCTCACGGGGATGAACGCCACCTCATAGCCCTCCCGCAGCATCAACGCCGGCAGATAGCGGTGGATGTGGTCAAAATAGGGAAGTCGAAGGAAGGCGTCGCGCCGGAAGGCCTTGAGGCCGCAGCCGGTGTCGTCGGCTCCGTCCGCCAGCAGCCGCTTGCGCGCGCCGTTGCCCAGGCTGGATGCGATCCGCTTGGCCAGGCTGTCCTGCCGCTTCACCCGCCGCCCGCCCACCAGGGCCAGGCGGGCCGGGGCGGCGACCAGCGCGTCCACTAGGGCCGGGCCGTCGGCGGGATCGTTCTGGCCGTCGCCGTCCAGGGTCAGGATCAGCTCCCCGCGCGCCGCCAGCACGCCGGAACGGATCGCCCGACTCTGGCCGGCGTTGGCCCGGTGGGCGAGCAGCCGCAACTCCGGGATCTCGGCCTTGAGAGCGGCCAGCGCCGCGCGCGTGCCGTCGCGGCTGCCGTCGTCCACGAACAGTATCTCGAAGCTCCGCCCCCGGAACGCCTGGGCGATCTCGCGCGCCAGGCCCGTGACCGCGCCCTCCTCGTCATGGACGGGGACCACCACCGAGACGTCGGGCTGCGGGTTTCCGGGAACCATGGCCTCCAATAGCTCAAAAGTCGGCGCGGGAAAGGATCGTGCTATTCACAGGCGGATGGATATCGAACGCGAACTGGCGCGGTGGCGAGGGGGCTGGCGTGGGCCGG
This sequence comes from Caulobacteraceae bacterium, assembly GCA_947474775.1. Classification (GTDB taxonomy): domain Bacteria; phylum Pseudomonadota; class Alphaproteobacteria; order Caulobacterales; family Caulobacteraceae; genus Phenylobacterium. The sequence continues at coordinate 6,462 of CANJKG010000050.1, forward strand.
CGCTGGCCGCCTTCATCGCCTTCCTGGCCGCGCTGCCGGGTGTGATCGCGGTCCCGCCGCTGGACCGCGATGAGGCCCGCTTCGCCCAGGCCACCTCCCAGATGCTGGAGACCCGCGACTTCGTGGAGATCCGCTATCTCGATGAGCCGCGTTTCAAGAAGCCGGTGGGCATCTATTGGCTGCAGTCCGCCAGCGTGTCGCTGCTTTCCAGCTACGAGGCGCGGGAGATCTGGGCCTTCCGCATCCCCTCGCTGCTCGGGACCATGGTCGCCGCTGCGGCCTGCGCCTGGGGAGCGGCGGCCTTCTTCGGACCCGCGGCCGGCGTGCTGGCCGGGGCGCTCCTCGGAGGCGGCGTCCTCCTTTCCACCGAGGCGATGATCGCCAAGACCGATTCGGCCCTGTGCGGCGCTACGGCCCTGGCCCTGGCCGCCCTGGCGCACATCTATCGTGCAGCGCGGGAGGGCGTCCCGCCCAGGCCGCGCTGGGTCCTGACTTTCTGGATCGCCCTGGCGGTGGGGATCCTGCTGAAGGGGCCGATCGCCCCGGCCATCGCCGCCTTGACCCTCCTGACACTGGTCGTCCTCGACCGGCGGGTGGCCTGGGTGGCCGGTCTCGGCTGGTACTGGGGATTGGTGATCGTGCTGCTGGTGGTCGGACCCTGGGCCGGCGCCGTGACCGTGGCCACCGACGGCCAGTTCTGGGACTCGGCCGCGGCGTCGGAGCTGTCGCGGGTGGTGAGGCCGCATGAGGGCCATGGCGCGCCGCCCGGCTACCATCTGCTCGCCGCCGTGGTCCTGATGTTCCCCATGACCCTGATGGTTCCGGCGGCCGCCACCGGCGCCTGGAGGCGGCGGGACGAGCCGGGGGTGCGGTTCGCCATCGCGTGGCTGGTTCCGGCCTGGATCATGCTTGAACTGTCGGTGACCAAGCTGGCGCAGTATCCGCTGCCGCTCTACGCCGCTGCGGCCTGGCTGGCCGCCGCCGCCGCGGGCCAGCCGGTGGGCAGGGCGGAGCGGTGGTTGGGCGCGGCGCTGTCGGCTTTGTTCGCCGTCCTGGCCATGGCGGGCTGCGCCTGGCTGTTCGCCGCCTATGGCGATGGCTGGGACGTGGTCCCGGCTCTGCTCGCCGCCGCCCTGCTGGGTGCGGCGGGGCTTGTGGGCGCCCATATGCTGTTGCGTGAGCAACCGTCCACCGCGCTCATCTGCGCCCTGGTCCTGGGCGTACTGGGCCATGCCATGCTGACCGCCGGCCTGATCCCGCGCTTGGATCCTCTGTGGGTCTCGCACCGCACGGAGACCGCCATGGCGGCCGCCCGCCTGCTGCCGCGCCAGGGGGTGGCCGAGGCCCCTGTGGCCGTCACCGGCTACGCCGAGCCCAGCCTGGTGTTCGCCCTGGGCAGCGGGACCGAACTCACCGACGCCGCGGGCGCCGCCCGGGCGATCGCCGAACTGCGGCCCGCGGTGGTCGAGGCCCGCGAGGACGCCGCCTTCCACCGTCAGCTCCGCCGCCTCGGCGCACGCGCCCGGCTCGTGGGCGAGGTCGACGGATTGAATTATTCGAGACGGGGCGACAAGACGCTGCTGCGCATTTATGAGGCGGCGCCCGCCCAGGAGACCGCGCCATGAGCCGCCATATCGAGATCGTCGAAGTCGGACCCCGCGACGGGCTGCAGAACGAGAAGTCCCTCCTGGAGATCGACCAGAAACTGGAGTTCATCCACCGGCTGGAGGCCGCCGGCGCCCGGCGCATGGAGACCGTCTCCTTCGTCAATCCCAAGCGCGTGCCGCAGATGGCCGGCGCCGAAGAGATCTCCGCCGCCCTGCCGCATCAGGATGGCCGTTCGCGCATCGGCCTGGTGCTCAACGAGCGCGGCTGGGACCGCTGCATCGAGGCCCGGTGCGACGAGGCCAATATCGTGGTCTGCGCCACCGACGGCTTCGGCATCCGCAACCAGGCGGCCTCCTCCCAGGAGCAGATCGCCGCCATGCAGGCCATGGTCGCCAAACGTCCGGCCAACGGCGGCCCCTCGGTCAGCGTCAGCATCTCGGTGGCCTTCGGCTGCCCCTTCGAAGGCGAGGTGGCGCAGGAGAATGTGACGCGCATCGTGCGCACCGCCCACGAGGCCGGGGTGGACGAGATCGCCCTGTGCGACACCATCGGCATGGCCGATCCCTGGCTGGTCCGCGCACGCATCGAGGCCGCCCGCGAGGCCGCCCCCGGCACGCCGTTGCGGATGCACTTCCACGACACCCGCAACACCGGCATCGCCAACGCCTATGCCAGCGTGGAAGCCGGGATCGACATCCTCGACGCCTCGGTAGGCGGCCTGGGCGGCTGTCCCTTCGCGCCGAACGCCACCGGCAACATCGGCGCCGAGGACCTGATCTACATGCTGGAGCGCGCCGGCTATTCCACCGGCTACGACCTGGACGCCATGATCGAGATCGGCCGCTGGATATCCGGCCTGCTGGGCAAGGCCCCGACGGCCTCGGTCACGCGGGCGGGCCCGTTCCCAATGAAGGTGGCTTAGGCCGCGCGGCCCTTGAACCGCCACATCAGCGGCCGGGCGATGGCGGTGCAGACGATCAGCGGCGACAGCAGCCAGGCCAGGGCCAACTCGCCAAGGCCCTGTGCGCGCTTGCGGAAGTAGCGGGCCAGGCCCACGCCCTTGTGGAATTCCACGCGGATCGGGCTGGTCTGGCTGGTCTGGCCCAGGTGGATGACCTCGGCCTGCGGGTGGAACAGAACCCGGCCGCCCGCCTCGCGGACGCGCCAGCACAGGTCGACGTCCTCGACGTGCAGGAAATAGCCCTCGTCGAAGCCGCGCACCTTGTCGAAATCCTCGCGCCGCATGCAGAAGCAGGCCCCGGAGATGGTCGGCACCTCCACCACGCCCGCCGGCGCGGCCTCGCTCTCCCAATGCACCTCGAACCTGCGCCAGGCCGGAACCCGCCTGGCCAGCTGGGTGAGCGACAGGAGCGCGGTGACCGGCGTGATGTCGCCGCGCCGGGCCCCGCGCTGCTCGGTGCGGTCGGCGTTCAGCACCCGCCCGCCCACGATGCTGGGGACCGGCCGCTCGGCGATCTCTCGGATCAGGGCGTTGACGCAGCCTGGCTGGAGGAAGGCGTCTGGATTGAGGAACACCAGCACGTCGCCGGTGGCGGTGCGCGCGCCCAGGTTGGCGCCGCGGGCGAAGCCCACATTGCCCTGGCCGGTCAGCAGCACCACCCGGCTGTCGCAGTCGGCGAGGTTGCGCAGTCGTGTTGCGTCGACACGGGTCGAGCCGTTGTCGACGATGACGAACTCGTCCACCATCGGGTCGGACAGGACGCAGTTGACGCTTTCTTCCAGCGCCTCGCCGGTCATGAAGACGACCATGATGACGGACACCCTGCGGCGCGGCCGCAGGAATTCGGGCAACCGCGTCCGCTCTACGGCGACGATCGGTGCGACGATACCGTTCATCCAGACTCCATGACGCCGGCCGACGTTTCGGCCGACGAGCGCGCACCTTGCCCTTCGCGCGCAACATCGGGCGCGTCGGCCTCCAAGGCAAGCATGTTCGCCGCCGCCTCCAGCGAGATGACCTCCTGCCGATCGGATCCAAGGCGCCGCAGCGCCAGCTGGCCCGTTTCCGCCTCACGCCGGCCGATCACCGCGATGACCGGTACCTTCGCAAGGCTATGTTCTCGCACCTTGTAGTTTATTTTTTCGTTTCGAAGATCGGTTTCCACGCGCAGGCCACGGGCGGCCAGGGTGCGCGCCGCCTGTTTCGCGAAATCGTCTGCGTCCGAAGTGATCGTCGCCACCACAACCTGCACGGGAGCCAACCACAAGGGAAACGCGCCAGCGTAGTTTTCGATCAATACGCCGATGAATCTTTCCAGCGAGCCGCAGATCGCCCGGTGCAGCATCACCGGCCGATGCTTCTGCCCGTCCTCGCCGACGTACTCGGCCTCCAGCCGCTCGGGCAAGACATAGTCGAGCTGGATGGTGCCGCAGGTCCAGGTCCGGCCGATGGAATCCTTCAGCACCCAGTCCAGCTTGGGGGCATAGAATGCGCCGTCGCCCTCGGCGATCACCGGCTCGACGCCGGCCCGGCGCGCGGCGGCCAGCATCTGGGCTTCGGCCTTGTCCCAGAACTCGTCGCTGCCGGCGCGAACCGCCGGCCGGGTGGCGAGCGCGATATGGTCCCGCGTCAGGCCAAAGTCTGCGTGCACCGAATCCGCCAGCTGGATGAAGCGCGCCGTCTCCTCCTCGATCTGGTCCTCGCGGCAGAAGATGTGCGCGTCGTCCTGGGTGAAGGCGCGCACCCGCATCAGGCCGTGCAGGGCGCCCGACGGCTCATAGCGGTGGCAGGCCCCGAACTCGCTCATGCGCAGCGGCAGGTCGCGATAGGACTTCTGGCCAAACTTGAAGATCTGCACGTGGCCCGGGCAGTTCATCGGCTTCAGGGAAAGCTCCTCGCCCTCCTCGGTCTCGCAGACGAACATGTTGGGGCGGTACTTCTCCCAGTGGCCGGACTTCTCCCAGAACACCCGATCAAGCACCTGCGGCGTGCGCACCTCCGCATAGCCGGCGGCGTCCAGCCGGCGGCGCATGTAGTCCTCCACGACGCGCCAGAGGGTCAGGCCCTTCTCGTGCCAGAAGACCATGCCGCGGCCCTCTTCCTGCATGTGGAAGAGGTCCATGGCCCGGCCGATCCGCCGGTGGTCGCGCTTCTCGGCCTCCTCCAGCCGCGTGAGGTAGGCCTCCAGGTCCGCCTCGGAGGCCCAGGCGGTGCCGTAGATCCGCTGCAGCTGGGCGTTCCGGTGGTCGCCGCGCCAGTAGGCGCCGGCCAGCTTGGTCAGCTTGAACGCCTTGCCCACGGCCTTCGTCGACGGAAGGTGCGGACCGCGGCAGAGATCCTTCCAGGCCCCTTGGCGATAGACGCTGATCTCCTCGCCGGCGGGGAAGCCTTCGATGATCTCGGCCTTGTAGGCCTCGCCGATCGACTTGAAGTGCTCGATGGCCTCGTCGCGCTTCCAGACCTCGCGCGTGATCGGCTCGTCGCGGTCGACGATCTCCTTCATGCGCTGCTCGATCTTGGCCAGGTCGTCCAGGCTGAACGGCTCGTCGCGGGCGAAGTCGTAGTAGAAGCCGTCGTCGATCGAGGGGCCGATGGTCACCTGGGCGCCGGGGAACAGCTCCTGGACGGCTTCCGCCATGATGTGGCTGGCGTCGTGACGCAGGGTCTCCAGCGCCTCGGGGCTGTCGCGCATCAGGATCTCGAACGCGCCGCCGGCCTCCAGCGGGCGGTCGAGGTCCAGCAGGGCGCCGTCGAGCTTGATGAGCGCCGCCCGCTTGGCCAGCGAAGGCGCGATGGAGGCGGCCACGTCGCGGCCCGTGACGCCGGTCTCGTACTGGCGCTTTGAGCCATCGGGGAAGATCAGGTCGATCATGTCTTGCAGGTCCAGGTCCGCCTGGGAGCCGGCGGCGGGTCCCAGCCCGCGCCGCCCCAGGGATGACAACGACACAGCCTGCCGGCGGCGAGCCATGAGCCGCGCAACGGGCCGTGGCCGATCAGGGCTTCAGCGGCGTATTCCGAACAGGTCGGAAGGAACCGGCACTGCCGCCCGATCAGCGGCGAAAGCGTCAGCTTGTAGGCGCGCAACGCGCCCATGACGCAGGTTTCGTAGAGGTTCATGCCGGTACGGGGTGGAGGAACGAAACCGAGCGCTTACGCTCGGGGCGCCTCTGGATCAAGCCGCGCCGGCGGGGCTAGTTCGCCGTCCGGGAGTCTCTGTGGCTTTCCGGACAGCCTCGGCCGCGGCCTCGAACGCGAGCAGCGTCGAAGCGTGGCGGGCCGGGTAGTCTTTCACGGGCGCGAGCATCGAGAGGTCCGAGAAACGTCCTTCAGGCGCGGGCGCGCCGTCCTTCAACATAGCACGCAGGGCCTCGCGCGCCACCTCCAGCTCGGCCAGGCTGGCCCCCACCACATTGGCGCCCAGCACAGAGGCCGCCGCCTGGCCGAGCGCGCAGGCCTTCACCTCCTGGGCGAAGTCGGCCACCCGGTCGCCGTCCACCGTCACGTCCACCAGCACCCGGCTGCCGCACAGCTTGGCTGTCTTCTCGACGCTGGCGTGCGGCGCGACCAGCCGCCCGGCCCGTGGCATGTTCGCCGCCAGCCGCAGGAGGTTCGCCGAATAGAGGTCGTCGATCATCGGCCTTAGGTCGTGGGTGGCGGGCGGGATGTCAAACAAGCCATACAACTAATCCGCTCATCCCCGCGGGGATGAGCGGTGACCTAGGGTTTACTGGCCACCGAGGCCGCCTCCGCCGCCGCCTTCAGAGCCTCGTTCATCTCCCGCAGGCCGCGGCGCAGCGCCCGCGCCGTGCGGCCGAACGCATATCCCCCCAGAAAGCCCCCGATCAGCTCGCCGTTGGAGACGATGCAGGAGGTCTCGGTGAGCTTCTCGATCTCGATGTAGTGGGTCGCCGTGGCCAGGCCGCCCATCCGGGTCAGGCGCCAGTGCAGCTGTTCGTTGGGCACCCACTCCAGCACCTGCGGCTGGACTGCCGCCGGCGGCTGGCCCGGCAGGGCCTGCGTCAGCGTCAGGGTCTGGCCGATCCGGATGACGCCCTCGGCCTTCACATAGAGCGGATTCCACGCCGCCCAGCCGGCAAGGTCGTAGATCAGGCCCCAGACCGTCTCCACCGGCGCCTGTATGCCCACGCGCTCCTCAAGCCGCGCGCCGCCGGGGCCGCCGCCGCCCATGCCCTTGAACTTGAAGCCGGCGCTGACCTTGAAGGTCTCGGGAAGCTGCCCGGCCATCTACGCCTGTTCCCTGATCCGCCAGGTGGCCCCAGAGGCGCTGTCCATCACCTCGACGTTCAACGCGGTGAGCTCGGCGCGGATACGGTCGGCGCGGGCCCAGTCCTTGGCGGCGCGCGCCTCGACCCGCTCGGCGATCAGGGCCTCCACCCTGGCCTTCAGCCCCTCGTCGGCGCCGCCCTGGAACCAGGCCTTGGGATCGGCCTGCAGGAATCCCATGACACCGGCCAGCGCCAGCATGTCCTGCTTCAGCGCGCCGGCGGTCGGCAGGTTCTTGCGCACCGCCCGGTCCAGGTCGTTGGCCAGCTTCTTCAGGGTGGCCATGGCGGCCGGCGTGTTGAGGTCGTCCAGAAGGCCCCCCAGCTGGTCCTCCAGCAGCGCGCCGCTGCCGCCGGGCGCCACGTCCCTGGCGCGGTCGAGCACGCCGTAGATATGGTCCAGGGAATTGCGCGCCTGTTCCAGCCCCTCGTCGGTCCACGACAGCGGCTGGCGATAGTGCGCCGACAGCAGCCCCCAGCGCAGCACCTCGCCCGGCCAGGTCTTCAGCAGGTCATGGGCGAGCGCGACGTTGCCGACGCTCTTGGACATCTTCTCCTCGCCCATATTGAGGAAGCCGTTGTGCATCCAGACCCCGGCGTATTCGTGGCCGTGGCCGGAGCAGACGCCCTGGGCCAGCTCGTTCTCATGGTGCGGGAAGACCAGGTCGATGCCGCCGCCGTGGATGTCGATGGGCAGGCCCAGCGCCGCCTCGATCATCGCGGTGCATTCGATATGCCAGCCGGGCCGCCCGGCGCCCCAGGGGCTCGGCCACTCCGGCTCGTTGTCCTTGGAGGGCTTCCACAGCACGAAGTCGGCCGGATGGCGCTTGTAGGGGGCCACGTCCACCCGCGCGCCGGCGATCATCTCGTCCATGGGACGGCCGCTGAGCTTGCCGTAGTCAGGGAATGCCTGGGTGTCGAAGAGCACGTGGCCCTCGGCGGCGTAGGCGCCCTTGTTGTCGATCAGGTCGCCGATCATTTTCACGATGGCGTCCATGGTGTCGGTGACGCGCGGCTGGAATGTGGGCCTGAGCGCCCCGAGCGCCGCGGCGTCGGCGTTGTAGGCCGAGAGGTAGCGGTCGGTGATCACCGAGATCGGCACGCCTTCCTCGGCGGCCTTCCTGTTGATCTTGTCGTCCACGTCGGTGACGTTGGCCGCGTACTGGACGGCGGCCTCGCCATAGACCGAGCGCAGCACCCGGAACAGCAGGTCGAACACCACCACCGGGCGGAAATTCCCGATGTGGGCGAAGTTGTAGACCGTCGGCCCGCAGACATACATCGTCACCCGGCTGGGATCCTTGGGGACGAAGGGCCGCTTGGCGCGGGCCATGGTGTCGTAGAGGGCAAGGCTCATGGTCTGGCTTAAAATCACTCGAAATGGTTGCCGAGGGCGGCGTCCGGCCCATATACAGTTCGCCCGGATCGGAGGCCACGTCAGTCTTCCTGTCCGTTAAAAGGGATGGCCACGCGTCAATCCGGGACCTTCGTCCCGGCGCAACTCAGCCCCGGAAAGACCGCTCTAGGATAATGGACGCCAAGACCCACGACCGAACCCTGGTCGGTGTTTCCGACCTTGATCTTGACGCCGTGAAGCGCCCGACGCGCGAAGAGGCGATGGAGGCGGTGCGCACCCTGATCGCCTGGGCCGGCGACGACCCCCGCCGCGAAGGCGTCATCGACACCCCCAAGCGCGTGGTCGACGCCTATGGCGAATGGTTCGAGGGCTACAACCTCGACCCGGCCAAGGAGCTGTCGCGCACCTTCGAGGACGTGCAAGGCTATGACGACATCGTCATGCTGCGCGAGATCGAGGTGGAGAGCCACTGCGAGCACCACATGGCGCCCTTCCTGGGCAAGGCCTACGTGGCCTACATGCCCACCAACCGCGTGGTC
>CANJKG010000051.1 GCA_947474775.1 Caulobacteraceae bacterium
ATCGCCGACCTGATGGGCTTCCTGTCGCCCGCCGACCGAGAGGAACTGCTTCCCCACCTGGACCCGGAGTCGCTGGCCGAGATCCTGTCGGAGCTGGACACCGAGATCCGCGAGGGGCTGCTGGAGGCGGTGGCGCCGGCCACCCTGGCCAAGGCCCTGGAGGAGCTGGACTCCGACGACGCGGCCGACGTGGTCGATGACCTGGAGGCCGACAAGCGCGCCCAGGTGCTGGCCGCGATGCCGGAGGTCGAGCGCAGGGCCATCGAGACCTCCCTTGGCTATGAGGACGAGACGGCCGGGCGGCTGATGCAGCGCGAGGTGGTCGCCGCGCCCCAGTTCTGGACCGTCGGCCAGTCCCTGGAGCGGTTCCGCGCGGAAGCCGACGACCTGCCGGAGCTGTTCTTCGACCTCTATGTGGTGGACCCGTCCTACAAGCCGGTGGGCGCGGTGCCGGTCAGCCACCTGCTGCGCGCCCAGCCGGACACCCCGCTGGCCCAGATCATGGAGCCAGTCACCGAGATTCCGGTCGACATGGACCAGGAGGAGGTCGCCTACATCTTCGACAAGTACCACCTGATCTCCGCGCCCGTTGTGGAGGCGGGCGGGCGGCTGGTGGGCCAGATCACCGTCGACGACATCGTCGGCGTCATCCACGAGGAGAGCGAGGAGGACATCCTGGCCCTGGCCGGCGTGTCCGACGCGGGGCGCGGCGCGGACGTGTGGGAGACCGTGCGCTCGCGAATCCCGTGGCTGCTGGTGAATACCGTCACCGCGGCCGCGGCGGCCAGCGTGATCGGCGCCTTCCAGGGCGAGATCGAGAAGCTGCTGGTGCTGGCCACCCTGATGCCGATCGTGGCGTCGCTGGGGGGCAACGCCGGCACCCAGACCCTGGCGGTGGCGGTGCGCGCGCTGTCCAGCCGCGAACTGTCGTCGATCAACGCCGTCCAGACCGTGGGGCGCGAAATGATCGTGGGGCTGCTCAACGGGGCCATGCTGGCGGCGATCACCGGGGGGGTGCTGTTCGGCATGTTCCGCGACCTGCGGCTGTCGCTGGCGTTCGGCCTGGCGCTGGTGATCAACCTGTTCGTGGCCTCGCTGGCCGGCGTGCTCGCGCCGCTGGCGCTGGAGCGGGCAGGGCGAGATCCAGCAGTGTCTTCGTCAGTGTTCGTGACATTCATCACCGATTTCACCGGCTTCTTCGCCTTCCTGGGACTCGCGGCGCTCATTCTGCTGTAACTGGCTTGGTGCTTGCGGCGTACGGAGGGCGCGTTGCGCGCCTGTGCCATTTTGGGTCGGAATCGAGGGTATGAGCCCGCGCCAACGCGTTTCACGCGCCGCGATCGAGCTTCTGAAGCGGTTCGAAGGCCTGCGCCTTCGCGCCGTTTCGCTGCCCGATGGCCGCTGGACGATCGGCCACGGCCACGTCCAGACCGCCCGCGAAGGCGTGGAGATCAGCGAGCAGGACGCCGAGGCGCTGCTGGTCTACGACCTGATCGCGGTGGCCCGCGCGGTGAACGAGGCGGTCTATGCGCCGCTCTCCCAGAACCAGTTCGACGCCCTGTGCGCCTTCGTCTTCAACATCGGCCTGGAGAACTTCCAGGCATCGACGGCGCTGCGCCGGATCAACGAGGGCCAGCCCCCGCAGGCGGCCTTCGCCATGGAGGCCTGGCGTCGCGCGGAGCTGGCGGGGGAGTCCATCGTGGTCGACGCCCTGGTGCGCCGGCGCGCAGCCGAGAAGGCGCTGTTCCTGACCCCGCCGGGCGGCGCCTTCGTGCCCGCCCCGTCGCCCTTGCTGCGGCCCCGGCTGGACCCGGAAGCCAGGGCCCAGGCGCCGGACGCGCCGCCGGTGGCCGTACGGGCCCACGTGGATGGGGACCAGCTGGTGGCCATCAGGGACGACGCGCCACCCGCGCCGGTGGAAGCCCCGGCCCACCCCGGGCCGGTGGCCGCCGCGGCCGAGGCCGTGCAGGCCCGCCTGGAGGTGCTGTTCAGGGAGCCGGAGGAGGCGCCCGAGCCCGAGCTTCAGCCCGAACCCCATGTCGAAGCGCCCACCGAGGTGCGGCCGCAGGCGGACTTCGCCCCTCCGATCACCGCCCTCCTGGAGCCGCCCGAGCTGGCGGCGCCCGAACCTGAGCCCGAACCTGAGCCTGAAGCGTCGGCCGAGGACCCGGTCGCCGAAACCGGGGCGGCGGACGCCCCCGAGGCGCTGGCGGCGGCGAACGACATCGCGGTGGAGCCGGCCGCCGAGGCCGCTCCCGCCGTCGCGGCGGATCCCGACCCGCTGCTGGCCGCGACCGAGCACCTGACGCCCTACAGCTTCCGCCGCCCGGTGGACATGGCGCCGCCGCCCGCGACCACTGGCCTGGCCTCGGTCCTGGCGCTGGCCGGCATCGGCCTGGCTTTCTTCGCGGGCGGGCTGTTCTGGGGTTTCAACGCCACGCCCACCAGCCTGGACAATTTTGTCACTCCGCAGGTGGTGGGATGGCTGGCGGCGCTGGCCGGCACGCTGATGTTCTGCATCGCGGCCTTCATCCTGCTGCAACGTCTGGGCAAGGCGGAGGAAGCCGCCCTGGACATCGAGGACTGACTCTGGACCGTGAACCTTGCGCGGGGTAACGCTCGCTTATGGACCCGCGCGCCAGCGCCCTCTTGCTGAGCCTGCTCCTCGCCGGTTGCGCGGGGGACAGGCTCGCCTCCTGCCCGGCGGGGCAGGAGCGGTTGCCGATGGCACAGCTCTACCTGGGCGGGGTCCAGACCGGCGGGCCCGCGATCAGCGCCGCCGACCTGGGCCGGTTCGTCGAGCAGGAGATCACGCCCAAGTTTCCCGACGGCCTGACGGTGCTGGAGGGCGGGCAGCGCTGGGAAGGGCCGGAGAACACCCGGCTGCGCGAGGCCGCCAAGGTGGTGCTGATCGTGCTGCCGGCCGGCGGCGACGCCAAAGCCCGGGTCGAGGGCGTGCGCCGGGCCTACCGGGCGCGGTTCAGGCAGGACGCCGAGCTGCTGATGGCCCCGCCAGCCTGCGCGGCGCTGTAGCCGGCGGGCGACGAAGGTCTCGAAGTCGGTCCTCACGTCCAGGTGGCGGTCCAGCGCCGGCTGGTCGAAGCCGGGCATCCAGCGGGCGGCCCGGCTCCACTACAGACCAGATAGCTCCCCCACAATGCGAAGGGCCGCCCCATTGCTGGAGCGGCCCTTCCATAGTTCGGCCGCAGAGCGGCTCGCGACTGGCCTAAGGCTAGGCGCGGACCCCGCACGCGGAGGTCCAGGTCACGGCTGCCGAGCTACGGCCTTTGCTATGAGACACTGGGTCACCTCCTTTCAGCTGTTGAACAGGAATTCCAATATGGGCGACGCGGACGATTTGGCAAAGGGGCCATGCGCTTTCGCCGCGGACGTGGCTTCGGCGCCTCAGATAATGGCTGAGCTGTGCAGTCGCTGGGCGGCCTGTTGGGCCTGGTCCGCCAGGCTGGGGCGGCGGCGCAGGTCGATCACCGGGTGTTCGAGCTTGTCCAGGGCCTCCAGGGTGGCGCGGTAGCCGGCCGCCACGGCCTCGTCGTAGGCGCTCCAGTCGCGGATCTCGACCTCCGCCACGTCGGGCTGCACCAGGACGTCGGTGGCCTGGCGTGCGGCGATTAGGTCGCGGCCGGTGGAGACGGTGGCCGCGCGCATAAGCAGGGAGACGATGGGCGGGCCCTTGCGCCACTGGCCCGACCAGATCCAGCGCCAGACGGAGGAGGGCCGCGCCACATCGTCGGCGGTGATGCTGCGCGCGCCGCTGACGTCTACGCCGATGATGGGGCCGAGCTGGGCGGCGCGCATCAGGTCGGCGGGGAAGTTCTTCATCACCGCCCCGTCCACCAGGACGTTCACGCCGTCGGTGGCGGGGGGCAGGACGCCGGGCAGGGAGATGGTGGCCCTTAGCGCCTTCCTCAGCACGCCGCGCCGGTGGAGCTGGTAGGCGCCAGTGGTGAGGTTGGATGAGACGCAGAAGAACGGCAGCCAGAGGTCGGCGATGCAGACCTCGCCGAAGTGTTCGGCCAGCCGCTCGCTGACCTTCACCCCGTGGGTCATGGCCAGCAAGGGCAGGGCGATATCGTCCAGCGGACTGGAGTCCACGAAGGCGGCGCGCAGGCGACGGTCCATCTCGCCGCTGGCCCAACCCATGGCCAGGCCCGCCGCCACGATGGCCCCCATGGACACCCCGCAGATGAAGTCGATGGGCACCTCGCGCTCCCTGAGCGCCCGGATGGCGCCCACATGGGCGTAGGCCCGGGCCCCGCCGCCGGACAGCACCAGGCCCACGGACTGGCCGGTGAGGACGCGGGCGATCCGTTGCAGGTCGCCCGGCTCGCCCCGGCGCAGGTGGAACAGACGAGCGGGCATGGCCGCATCCAGCCAGGCCTCGGAGCCCTTTGGCGCTTCGAGGTCGCGGGGCTGCAGCAGGATCAGGTCGACCAGCTGCTGGGCCTGCAGCGGGGAAACCGGCGCGGCGTTGTCGGACCTGGGCGGAGGCTTGTCGCCGCGGCCCACCTTGAACAGCCGGTCCACCTGGCGCGAGACCACCTGTGTCCAGCCGCCGTCGGCGCCCTCGGCCACATAGAGGACGAAGTCGTGGGTCAGCTCCACCTGGCTGAACCATTCAGTGGGGGCGTTCTGGGCCTCGACGCCCACGCAGGTGGCCGAGTAGCCCAGGCGGGCGATCTCCACGCAGATCTTCTCCACCGTGGGGCGCAACACGCCCGGCGCGCCAAGGGGCACGAAGCCGTAGACCGAGGGCTCGCCCACCGGGCCGCTGCGGGAGGCCTGGCGGGTGCGCATGATCATCAGCCGGGCCAGCTCGATCATCACCGAGGCGTCGGCGTCGCAGGCGCTGAAGAACACGTCGCGGGGGAGGGCGAAGACCTCGGAGTCGCGCAGGGCGACCACGTCGGCTGAATGGGGCGCGCCGGCCACCAGAGCCATTTCCCCGGCCGGTTCCCCGGGTCGGATGACGCCCAGGAACTGCGGCTCCTGGCCCTCCTCGCGGCGGAAGGCGCCGAGGCGGCCGGCGTGCAGGAAATAGAGCTGGTCGGCCGGCTCGCCCGCCGCATAGAGCTTCTGGCCGCCGGGCAGCGACAGCCAGGCGGCGGCGCCGCTGAGCCGTTCGCGATGGAACAGCTGCGCGAGCGCCGAGTCACCGGCTATGTCTGAGGCTCCTCCCACAGCGTGGAAGCCTAGCCTGCGTCGCAACGCCCGGCTATGGCTTGCGGGCTGGATCAAGGAGCCGTGTCATGACCAACCCCATCGTCGATCCCCTGGTGGAGGTCCCCGACAGCGACACTTCCACCGACCTGGTGCGCATCGAGGCGACGGTGGCGGGCGCGGTCACCGTGGTGCTCAACCGGCCGGAGCGGAAGAACGCCTTCGACGCCGCCCTGATCGGGGCGCTGGAGGAGGCGTTCCGCACCCTGCAGGGGGCCGAGGGCGTGCGCGTGGTGTTCGTGCGCGGGGCGGGCGGATCGTTCTGCGCCGGCGCCGACCTGGAGTGGATGCGCGCGGCGGCCGAGCGCAGCGAGTCCGACAACCGCGACGACGCCATGGAAATGGCCAAGATGTACAAGGCTTTATACGACATTCCTGCGCTGACGGTGGCGCTGGTGGAGGGGGGTGCCTTCGGCGGCGGGGCCGGGATGGCCGCGGTCTGCGACATGGCGGTGGCCACGGCGGACGCCAAGTTCAGCTTCTCCGAGGTCAAGCTCGGCCTGATCGCGGCCACCGTGGGGCCATATGTGGTCGAGGCGCTGGGGCCGCGCACGGCGCGCGCCCTGTTCGCCACGGCGCGGATCTTCGACGCCGCCCATGCCGAGAAGGTGGGGCTGGTGGACGAGGTGGTGGCCGACGCCGCGGGACTGGAGGCCGCACAGGCGCGGATCGGACGCGAGATCGCCGCCTGCGCGCCGGGCGCCATCGCCGACTCCAAGCGGCTGGTCCGCGACCTGGCCGGGCGGCCCATCGATCATGCCGTGATGGAGGAGACCGCCCGGCGCATCGCCTCGGCCCGCGTCGGCCGCGAGGGGCAGGAGGGTGTCCGGGCGTTCCTGGAGCGCCGCAAGCCCGAGTGGGCGCAGGGGTAGGTCGCCGCCGATTCCATGCCGCTGCACCTGATCAAGCTCTGCGTCGGCTGCGACACCGTGGAGGAGCTGCTCGACTGGCATGCCGGCGAGATCGGCGTCGACCGGCCCTGGATCATGCGCACCCGCCAGACGCCCCGGCGGGCGGCGGAGCTGATCGCCGGCGGCTCGCTGTACCGGGTGTTCAAGGGCCAGGTGCTGTGCCGCCAGGCCATCGTGGCCGTGGACACGGTGGGCGAGGGGGCGGCGGCGCGCTGCGAGGTGACCCTCGATCCGCAGGTGGTGCGCGTGGCGCCCGCACCGCGCCGGGCGTTCCAGGGCTGGCGATACCTGGAGGGCAAGGACGCCCCTCCGGACCTGGCGCAGGACGACTTCGGCGAGATCCCCCAGGACCTGGCGCGGCGGCTTCGGGAAGCCGGGGCCTGGTAGGCTAGACCGCGATGTTGTCAATCAGCCGCGTCGGGCCGAGGCGGGCGGCGGCGAGGATTCGACCGGGGACGTCGAGCGGGCCGGGGCCAAGCCGGGACAAATCCTCGGGGCCGCGGACCTCCACATAGTCCACCGGATCGAAGCCGGCAGCCTGCAGCCGGGCGACCGCGGCGGCCTCGACCTCGGCCACCGGTCTGCCGGCCCGGAGCGCCTGGGCGGCCTCGTTGAGGGTGCGGGGCAGTTCGACCGCGGTCTGACGCTGGGCGGCGTTGAGGTAGGCGTTGCGGGAGGAGAGCGCCAGGCCGTCAGGCGCTCGGGCGGTGGGGGCGCCTATGATCTCCACGGGGATGTCCAGGTCGGCGACCAGGCGGCGGATCACCTGCAGCTGCTGGTAGTCCTTCTGGCCGAACACCGCGACGTCGGGACCGCATTGCAGCAGGAGCTTGGTGACCACCGTGGCGACGCCGGCGAAGTGAGCCGGCCGGGCGACGCCGTCCAGGCACTCGGTCACGCTGGCCACGGTCACGGTGGTGGCGGCGCCTGGCGGATACATCTCCTCCACACCCGGCGCGAAGATCAGGTCGCATCCCACCTGGGCCAAAAGGGCGGCGTCGCCGGCCTCGTCGCGGGGATAGGCCTCGAAATCCTCGTGCGGGGCGAACTGGGTCGGATTGACGAAGATTGAGACCACGACGCGCTGGGCGCGCTGCCTGGCCAGTTGCACCAGCGACAGGTGGCCCTCGTGCAGGGCGCCCATGGTGGGGGCGAATCCCACCCGCTCGCCGGCCTTGCGCCAGGCCGCCACGCGGTCGCGGAGGTCCGCCACTGTGCGGACGATGGGGGGTGTCGGAGCCATCGCGGGCTTATGACGTGGGAGGGCGCGGGCGTCCATGGGCGGGCGTCCATCCACAGCCTGTGGATCATGCCGCGTTGACGCCCGGGCCGAGGTCGCGCTCACGTAGGCCCTCGCGCGAATCGGGGAGGTTCCAGGCATGCCGCAGGCCAGCGTCATCGTGGTCGGCAACGAGAAGGGTGGGGCGGGCAAGTCCACCATCGCCATCCACACCATCACGGCCCTGCTGCATGGGGGCGCAAGCGTCGCCGTCCTCGACCTGGACCTGCGTCAGCAGTCCACCGGCCGGTTCTTCGCCAACCGCCGCGCCTGGCTGGACGCCAACGGCCAGGAGGCGCCGATGCCGCTGGTCTATCCCACCGGCGCGCTGGCCAAGTTCGCGGAGGCGGAAGCCGTGGCCCGGTTCGAGGACGCTTTCCACGAGGCCTCGGGCGAGGTGGACTTCGTGCTCATCGACACGCCAGGCAGCGACACGGCCATGAGCCGCATCGCCCACGGCAAGGCCGACCTGATCGTCACCCCGATGAACGACAGCTTCGTGGATTTCGACATGCTGGGGGTGGTGGATCCCGTGACCCTCGATCTCACCCGCCACAGCCTCTATTCGGAGACCGTGTGGAACGCGCGCAAGGCCCGCGCGGTGGCCGAGCGCAAGACCATCGACTGGGTGGTGCTACGCAACCGCCTGGCGCCCACCGAGGCGCGGAACCGCAAACGGCTGGACGAGCGGGTGGAGGCGCTGTCGCGCAAGGTCGGATTCCGGGTGGGACCGGGCCTGCGCGACCGGGTGATCTATCGCGAGCTGTTCCCGTTCGGGCTGACGGTGGCCGACCTGTCGCCGACCATCCGGCCGGTGGCGATGTCGCTGCAGCATGTGGCGGCGCGCCAGGAGTTGCGGGCGCTGATGACCGCGTTGGGCCTTTCCGGCTTCGGCGAGGGTGACGGGGCGCTGATGGCGGCGCAATAGCCAACGCCATGATCTACATCGCCCTTGGATGCCTGCTCCTGGCGCTGGTGCTCACCGCGAGCGGGCGCTCGTTCCTGAAGGGCGTGCAGTGGCGATACCTGAGCGGCGCCCTGGCGGTGGTCGCCTTCACCGGCGCGGCCGTGGTGGGGGTGCGCGGCGCCTGGGGCTCGGCGATCGTGCTGGTGGTGGTGGGGCTGTGGCTGGCGGCCTCGACGCGGCGTGCGAAGATGGCGCCGCCCCGGCCCCGCGCTGGCGGCATGAGCCTCTCGGAAGCCCGCTCGATCCTGGGGGTCGAGGAGGGCGCTGACGCCAAGACTGTGCAGGCCGCCTATCTGCGGCTGATGCGGATGGCGCACCCGGACAAGGGCGGAACGTCGGGACTGGCGGCGCAGCTCACCGCCGCGCGGGATCGGTTGCTTAAGGGCTAACCCGCGCCAGGGCCGACGATCATGCAGGCCAGCCGCTTGGCCTTCAGCGCCTTGCAGGCGTTGCGGGCCTCGGATTCGGTGAAGCCGGCGAAGCGGGCGCGGTACTTTCCGCCGCCCTTGTCGGCCTCGCCCTTGGCGCCGGCGAACTGCTTGCCGAAGCGTTTGGTCACCAGGGACAGCTGCTCGCGGGCGTCGCTGCGGGTCTTGAAGGCGCCGACCTGGACGGTCCAGGCGCCGGCCTTGCCTTTGCGCGCCTCCGGGCGGGTCTCGGCCTTGGCGTCGCGCCGCTCCGGCTCGACAATCTCGATGGTGGAGGCCCGCCCGGGTCGGGCGGAGGCGAGTGCGATCCGCATGCCTTCGGGGTCGATGTCGCCTTGTTCGTTCCCGCCGCCGCGCACCGGGCCGGTCAGTTCCGGCTCGAACAGGTTCTGGGCGATGGTGATGTTCTCGCCGCGGGCGCGGCGGCTGATCACGTCGAAGCCGGTGAGAAGCAGGTCCTCGGCGTTGCGGTCGCGCAGCGCCGTGGTCGGGCCGCCCATGACCACCCCGATCAGCCGGCGGTTGTCGCGCACCGCCGAGACGGCGATGTTGAAGCCCGAGGCGTTGGTGAAGCCGGTCTTCAGCCCGTCGACGCCGGGCATGCGGCCCAGCAGCCGGTTGTGGCTGTTGATGGTGTGGCCGCGGAAGTTGAAGGACTGCTGGCTGAAAAGCTTATAGTACTGCGGGTAGTCCCGCATCACCGCCCGCGACATGATCGCGATGTCGCGCGCCGTGGTGATCTGGCGGCTGTCGGGCAGGCCCGAGGCGTTCACGAAGCGGGTGCTGTGCATCCCCAGCTCCTGAGCGCGAAGCGTCATCAGGGCGGCGAACCGGCTCTCGGTGCCGCCCAGTTTCTCGGCCATGGCCACCGCGGCGTCGTTGGCCGACTTGATCGCCATCGCCTGCATGGCTTCCGACACGGTGATCGAATCGCCGGCGCGGACGCCCAGTTTGGTGGGGGACTGCGCCGAGGCGCGGGGCGAGAAGACGACGCTGTCGTCGAGGCTCAGCTTGCCTGAGGAGAGGGCTTCGAAGGTCAGGTAGAGGGTCATCACCTTGGTGATGGAGGCCGGGTAGCGCGGGCTGTCGGCGCGCTTGGCGTAGAGAACCTCACCACTCTTGGCGTCCACGACGATGGCCGCATACTTGGTTTGTGTTTGCGGCAGCATCTGCAGATAGGGAATCTGCGCCTGGGCCGGCTGGCCTATTGCGGCTGTGACGGTCGCGGCGACTGCGGCGGCGACGGTCATCAGGCGGCGGGCGTGCTCAAACATGCTTCGTCCGTCGAATCAAAGGGTTGAAACGGCGCCCCTGCCGCTCTTGAATCGTCCTTACCATGACATCAGTAGGGTTAGCTGATGGTAAACAGGAGTTGAACGGGCGCATTTGTCGCGGATGCTGCTGCCTTCGTCATCTGGCGTTCGCTTGGACGTCATTATTGTGCAGCGCACAAAATCCGCTTGACTGCTGCACTGCAACATGAGACTCGATAGTGCATTCCCAGGATGTGCTTGGGGAACCGTTTTTGCATGCGGCGTTGATGCCGCGAGCCCGCCTAATCAGGAGCTTTCCGCATGGCCGTCGCCGATACCGCGAAATCCACCGTCGAACAGATCACCGCCGCCTCGAACACCGCCTTCAAGGACGGCGTGGAGAAGACCCTTTCCGCCCTCAACGATGCCAACAGCTACTCCAAGCAGAACCTGGAAGCCGTGATCGCCTCGGTCACCGCCGCCACCAAGGGCGCCGAAGCCCTGGGCGCGCAGGCCATGGCGTTCTCGAAGACCTCCTTCGAAACCCAGGTCGCCGCCGCCAAGTCGCTTGCCGGCGCCAAGAGCGTGCAGGAAGTGGTCGAACTGCAGACCGCCTTCGCCAAGAGCGCGCTAGAGACCTACATGGCCCAGATGGGCGCCCTGTCCGAGACCGTTTCGGCCTCGATGAAGGACTCCATGAAGCCCCTCAACGAGCGCGTCACCGCCGCCGTCGAGAAGCTGCAGGCGGTTCGCTAGTCACAGTCAGTAGCGTACGGCTCCTCTCGGGGCCGATGAGTAAGAAGGCCCGGACCTCGCGTCCGGGCCTTTTCTCATGGGCCGCTGGGCGCTCGAGCCTGATCGGTGCGAATCGAACCGTGAATCAGGCTCCACGCATTTTCTGGAGCAGGATTCACGCCTCAGCTGTTTCCATCTGAACCGATCCTGCTCTAGACCGTGGGGCATGTCCCAGGTCGAAGAACGTCTCGCAAAGCTGGGGATCACGCTTCCCGCCCCCAACGCCCCGATCGCCAACTACGTGCCCTTCGTGCGCATCGGCGAGCTGCTGCACATCTCCGGCCAGGTCTCGCTGGGTGATTCCGGGGCGATCACCGGCGTGGTCGGCGAGGACGTGGACATGGCTACGGCGATCAAGGCCGCCCGCCTGTGCGGGATCAACCTGATCGCCCAGATGAAGGCCGCCTGCGACGGCGACCTGACGCGGGTCGCGCGGGTCGTGAAGCTGAACGGCTTCGTCCAGGCGGGCCCGGCCTTCTTCGACATCCCCCAGGTGGTCAACGGAGCCTCGGATCTGATGGTCGAGGCCTTCGGCGACGCCGGCCGGCATGCCCGCTCGGCGGTGGGCGTCTATCGCCTGCCGCGCAACTTCGCGGTGGAAGTGGACGCGGTGGTGGCCCTGTCATGAGGGAGACATTCGGCGAGGCGTGGGACATGCTGTTCCACCCGCCGGTGGCGCACCGGGGTCTATGGGCCAAGGACGGCGCGCCGGAGAACTCGCTGGGCGCGTTCCAGGCGGCCTGCGCCAAGGGTTATGGGATCGAACTGGACGTGCAGCTCTCGGCCGATGGCGAGGCGATGGTGTTCCACGATGAGAGCCTCCAGCGACTCACCGGGGTCGAGGGCAGGATCCGCGACCGCACCGCCGCCGAGCTCGCCGAAATGACGCTGGCCGGCACGGACGAACGCATCCCGACTCTGTTCGACGCCCTGGCCGTGATCGGCCATCGGGCCATGGTGCATGTGGAGCTGAAGACGCCCTATGGCGAAGTGGGTCCGCTGGAGCAGCGCGTTCACGAGATTCTGATCGACCACGCCGGCCCGATCAGCGTGATCGGATTCAACCCCTATTCCCACGCCTGGTTCGCCGACCGGTTTCCCGGCGTGCTGCGCGGCCTGGACAGCTATTCCTATTCGGACGCCGCCCACATGGCCAAGGACCAGCGAAGGTCGCTGGCCAGGCTTGAGCAGGTGGAGCTGGCGCGGCCGCACTTCCTGGCGCTGGGCCTGGACGTGCTGCCCAGCCCTCGCGCCGCCGAGCTGCGGGCCAAGGGCATGCCGGTGATCGCCTGGACGATCCGCGACCCGGCCGACTGGGAGCGGGTGAAGGACGCCGCCGACAACATGATCTTCGAGGGCTTCAACGCGTGAAGCTGAAGACGGTGGTCAGCGTCCACCGCCGAATCTCCGAGATCGGCCGCGAGGCCTGGGATGACTGCGCCAATGCGGCGGGAAATCCCTTCGTTCGCTACGACTTCCTCGACTCGCTGGAGGCTTCCGACTGTGCGGTGGAGCGGGCAGGGTGGGGGCCGACGCACCTTCGCCTGGACCATGAGGACGGCAGCGCCGCCGCGGTCATGCCGCTCTACCTGAAGGGCCACAGCCAGGGGGAATACATCTTCGACCACGCCTGGGCCGAGGCCTATGAGCGGGCGGGCGGGCGCTATTATCCCAAGCTGTTGTCGGCGGCGCCTTTCACCCCGGCCACCGGCCCGCGCCTGCTGGTCCGACCCGGGGTCGACGAAGGGGAGGCGAGGCGGCTGCTGCTCGAGGGCGCGCTTGCCGTGTGCGGGCGGAACGGCGCCTCGTCCCTGCACGTGAACTTCCCCACCGAGCCGGAATGGCGGTGGCTTGGCGAACGCGGCCTGGCGCTTAGGGAAGGGCGGCAATACCACTGGCTGAACGCCGGCTATGGCGACTTCGACGACTTCCTGGGCGCGCTGTCGTCGGGGCGGCGCAAGACCATCCGGCGCGAACGCCGCGACGCGCAGGCGGGACTGGAGATCCTCTGCCTCACCGGCGCCGAGCTGACGGAAGAGCATTGGGACGCGTTCTTCGGCTTCTACATGGACACCGGCTCGCGCAAGTGGGGCCGGCCGTACCTGACGCGGGCGTTCTTCTCCCTGCTGGGCGAGCGGATGGCCGATCGGGTGCTGCTGGTGATGGCCAGGCGCGGCGGGCGCTGGATCGCCGGCGCGCTCAACCTGATCGGCGACGAGGCCCTGTTCGGCCGCAACTGGGGCTGCGTCGAGGACGTGCCCTTCCTGCATTTCGAGCTCTGCTACTATCAGGCCATCGAATGGGCGATCGGGCGGGGCCTGGCGCGGGTGGAAGCCGGCGCCCAGGGCGAGCACAAGATATCCCGCGGCTACCTGCCGACGCCGGTCTATTCGGCCCATTACATCGCCGACCCGGCACTGCGCGCGCCTGTCGAACGATTTGTCGCCCAGGAGCGCGGCAATGTGGAACGCGAGATCGAGTGGCTGGCGGAGGAATATTCGCCGTTCCGCAAGGAGGGCTGAGCGACGCGTCTTCCTCTCCCGCTTCGCGTGAAAGGAAGTTAATGGTCTCGCAGAGGAGACGCCGATGAGCCTGGACGGGACCTACGACGACGGCAACATCTTCGCCAAGATCCTGCGTGGCGAGATCCCGGCCGCGAGGGTCTATGAGGATGACCATGTGCTGGCCTTCATGGACGCCTTCCCGCAGGCGAAGGGCCACACCCTGGTGATCCCCAAGCGGTCCAGCGCCCGCAACCTGCTGGAGGAGGCGCCGGAGACCCTCGGTCACCTGATCGGTGGCGTGCAGCGGGTGGCCAAGGCCGTGCGCGCTGCGCTGAAGCCCGACGGGATCACCATCTCCCAGTTCAACGGTGCGCCGGCGGGCCAGAGCGTGTTCCACCTGCATTTCCACATCATCCCGCGCTGGGAAGGCGTGAAGCTGGGCCGCCACGGGGAGGGCATGGCCGACGCTGGCGAGCTGCGGGCCCTGGCTGAGCAGATCGCGGCGAAAATCGCTTAGGGACAACGACACCGACCGAGGGGGCTGCTGAATCTCGCGCTTCGCCACCCGCGACTCGCCTGAGCCGCGGGCGGTTTGAAGTGTCGGCTATTCCACCGGCTCGGCGGCAGCTTCCTCGGCGGGGCGTTCGAGGACCGGGGCCCCAGGTTCGCGGTCGTCGCCTTCGACCTCGAAGCTGATCTTGCCGTCCTTGAGCACCACCTTGACGTGGCCGCCCTTGACCAGCTTGCCGAACAGGATCTCGTCGGCCAGGGGCTTCTTGATGTTCTCCTGGATGACCCGGGCCAGGGGCCGGGCGCCGTAGAGCTCGTCGAAGCCGTTCTTGGCCAGCCAGTCGGCCGCCTCGTCGGAGGTCTCGATGGTGACGTGGCGGTCGGCCAGCTGGGCTTCAAGCTGGATGACGAACTTCTGCACCACCTGGCGGATGATGTCCGGGGTGAGCGGTTTGAAGGCGACCACGGCGTCCAGGCGGTTCCTGAACTCCGGCGTGAACACCCGCTTGATCGCCTCTTCCTGCTCGTCGTCCTGCTTCCCGCGGCCGAAGCCGATGGAGTTGCGCTGGGCGTCGGCGGCGCCGGCGTTGGTGGTCATGATCAGGACCACGTTGCGGAAGTCGATCTTCTTGCCGTTGGAGTCGGTGAGCGACCCGTGGTCCATGACCTGCAGCAGGATGTTGTAGACGTCCGGGTGGGCCTTCTCGATCTCGTCCAGCAGGACCACGGCATGCGGATGCTGGTCGACGGCGTCGGTGAGTAGGCCGCCCTGGTCGAAGCCCACATAGCCGGGAGGGGCGCCGATCAGGCGGCTCACCGTGTGGCGCTCCATGTACTCGCTCATGTCGAACCGCAGGAGCTCGATGCCGAGCGTGGAGGCCAACTGGCGGGCCGTTTCCGTTTTGCCGGTGCCGGTGGGCCCCGAGAACAGGTAGCAGCCGATCGGCTTGTTGGGATCGCGCAGGCCCGCCCGGGCCATTTTCATGGCCGAGGAGAGTTGATCCAAGGCGTCGTCCTGACCGTAGACCGCCCGCTTAAGGTCGGTCTCCAGCTGCTTCAGCGCCTCGGTGTCGGACTTGGAGACCGACTTGGGCGGGATGCGGGCGATCTTGGCGACCACCGCCTCAATCTCCTTCAGGCCGATGATCTTCTTGCGCTTGCCCTCGGACACCAGCATCTGGCTGGCGCCGGCCTCGTCGATGATGTCGATGGCCTTGTCCGGCAGCTTGCGGTCAGTGATGTAGCGCGCCGACAGCTCCACCGCAGCCTTGATGGCGTCGTTGGTGTAGCGGAGCTTGTGGAACTCCTCGTAG
>CANJKG010000052.1 GCA_947474775.1 Caulobacteraceae bacterium
CCGCTCTCGACGATGGTGGTGGACAGCAGCACGTCGTACTGGCCGTCGTAGAAGGCGCTCATGACGTCTTCCAGCTGGGTGGGCGACATCTGCCCGTGGCCGACCACGAAGCGCACTTCCGGGACCTGCTCGCGCAGGTAACGCTCCAGCGCCGGCAGGTCGGCGATCCGAGGTGCCACGTAATAGGCCTGGCCGCCGCGATACTTCTCCCGCAGCAGGGCCTCGCGGATCACCACAGGGTCCCAGGGCGTGACGTAGGTGCGCACCGCCAGCCGATCCACCGGCGGGGTGGCGATGATCGACATCTCGCGTATGCCCGACAGCGACATCTGCAGGGTGCGCGGGATCGGCGTCGCCGTCAGGGTCAGCATGTGGACCTCGGCGCGGAGCTCCTTGAGCTTCTCCTTGGCCTTGACCCCGAAGTGCTGCTCCTCGTCGACGATCACCAGGCCGAGGTCGCGGAAGCCCATCTGCTTGGACAGCACCGCATGGGTGCCGATGACGATCTCGATCTCGCCGTTCTTGAGTCCTTCGCGGGTCTCGGCGGCTTCCCTGGCCGGGACCAGCCGCGACAGACGCCGCACTTTCACCGGCCAGCCCTCGAACCGCTCGGTGAAGGTCTTGTAGTGCTGGCGAGCCAAAAGGGTCGTGGGCGCCACGACCGCCACCTGCTGGCCACTCATGGCCACCACGAAAGCCGCACGCAGCGCCACTTCGGTCTTGCCGAAGCCCACGTCGCCGCAGATCAGCCTGTCCATGGGCTTGCCGGCCCCCAGATCCTCCAGCACCTCGCCGATGGCGGCCAGCTGGTCGTCCGTCTCCTCGTAGGGGAAGCGGGCGCAGAACTCGTCGAACACGCCGTGCGGCGGCTCCACGGCGTCGGTTGTGCGGGTGGCGCGCTCGGCGGCGATACGGATCAGGCCCTCGGCCATGGCCCGCAGCCGCTCCTTGGCCTTGGCCTTGCGCGCCTGCCAGGCGGCCCCACCCAGGCGGTCCAGCTGCACGCCCTCGGTCTCGGCGCCATAGCGGGTCAGCAGGTCGATGTTCTCCACCGGCAGGTAGAGCTTGGCCTCGCCACCGTACTGCAGCTCCAGGGTGTCGTGCGGAGCCCCCTGCACGTCGAGGGTCTTCAGGCCGTCGTAACGCCCGATTCCATGGTCGATATGCACGACAAGGTCGCCGGGCGTCAGCGAAGACGCCTCGGCCAGGAAGTTGGCCGCGCGGCGTTTCTTGCGCGGCCGGGAGAGCCGGTCGCCCAGGATGTCGGTCTCGGAGATGACTGCCAGGGTGGCAGTCTCGAACCCGGCCTCCAGAGGCAGCACGACGCGAAGCGGGGTCTTGGGGTCGGCGGCCTTGGCGGCGTCCCAGTAGGGCGCGAACGGCAGCCCCTTCAGGCCGTGGTCTGCCAGCATCGAGCCGAGCCGGTCGGAGGATCCATCCGACCAGGAAGCAAACAGTACGCGCTTTCCCGCGGCGGCCAGGTCCTGGGCGTGGGTCGCCGTGGCCTCGAACAGGTTGACGCTGTCCTTCTGGCGCTCGGGCGCGAAGCTGCGGCCGGCGCGCGCGCCCATGTCGAGCACCGCCTCGCCCTCCGCCTCCTGGAAGGAGGAAAAGCGGCGCGTCGGGCGGTTGCCCAGCTCGGCCTTCCACTCGTCGACGGTGAGATAGAGCTTGTCCGGCTCCAGCGGGTGATACTGGACCCGTCGATCGGTGGCCGCCCGACTGTCGTAGGCGTCGGCGATCACCGCCAGCCGCTCGTCGCGCGCCTCCCGCGACAGGTGGTCGAGGGCGATGACCGAATCATTCGGCAGGAAGTCGAACAGGGTCGCCATCTGCGGATAGAACAGCGGCAGCCAGTGCTCCATGCCGGCCCGGCGGCCGCCCTCGGAAACGGTCGCGTAAAGCGGATCGTCGCCGGGCGCACCGAAGGCCTCCAGGTAGCCGGTGCGGAAGCGGGCGACGCTGTCCTTGTCGAGCAACACCTCGCTCACCGGAAGCAGGCTGACGTCCTTCAGCTGACGGGTGGAGCGCTGGGTCTCCGGATCGAAGCCGCGGATGGATTCCAGGGTGTCTCCGAACAGGTCCAGGCGCACCGGTTCCTCGGCGGTGGGCGGGAAGACGTCGATCACCCCGCCGCGAATGGCGAACTCGCCGCGCTCAGAGACGGTGGAGGCCCGCTGGTAGCCGTTGATGGCGAAATAGGCTTCAAGGTCGGCGATCTCCACCACATTGCCGACCTGCGCCGAATAGCTGGCCCGTCGGATGGAGCGGAGCGGCGGGACTCGCTGCAGCAGGGCGGGAACCGTGGTCACCAGCAGGACAGGCTTCTTGGGGTCCTGATCCGCCGCCAGTCGCGAGAGCGTGGTCATCCGCCGCGCCGCGACGGCCGCCGAGGGCCCGATCCGGTCATAGGGAAGGCAGTCCCAGGCCGGGAACAGCAGCACCTCCACCCCCTGGGCGAAGAAGCGGAAGGCGTCGGCGAAGGTGGACAGGCGCGCGCCATCGCGGGCCACGAACACGGTGAGGCCCTTCCGGGCCCGTACGATGTCGGCCACCACCAGGGCGTCGAAGCCCTCCGGCGCGCCGATCAGGTCCAGGCGACCGGGGTCCTCGGCCACCCGGCGGAGCTGGACGAGAGACGCCGGCCGCGAACCGTCAGCCGCCATGATCGTCGCCCAGGGCCGTATGAGCTTCGAACCGGAAGGTCTTGATCTGGTTCATGATCGGGTGATCCCATTCGGCCGGCGTCGGCTCCCGCTCGACGATCCAGCCATAGAGGTCGTGGTCGGGGACCTCGAGCATGGCCTCGAACCAGTCGAGCTCGTCGGGTGTGAAGCTGGCGACATGGTTGTCCGCGAACGGCCCCAGGATGAGGTCCGCTTCCCTGAAGCCCCGGCGCCAGGCGCGGAACCTCAGCTTTCGTAGCCGGGCGTCGTCGGAAGTCATGAAGGTCCGCGCATATAGGGCCGCCAGCGCTACAACGCCAGAGCAAGATGGCATCCGGCGACAGGTCGCCGGATATCTGAATCTTGCTCTTGATTCAGAACTGTAGAGCCTGATTCACCGCTCTGATCGGCGATCTGAGCCGATCAGGCTCCCGCGAGGTATGCTGCAGTCATGCGGCCTGAGATTCTGTTCCCCCTCTATGCGCCCGTCACCTCGCTGAAGGGGGTGGGAACGCGCGTGGCGCCGCTGCTGGAGAAGCTGGCCGGGCCGATCGTCCGCGACGTGTTGTTCTTGAGGCCGCACAACCTGGTCCGCCGGACCCCGGCGGTGCTGTCGGCCGCCCGCGACGGCGAGATCATGACCTTCGAGCTCACCATCGAGGAGCACCAGCGGGCGCGGGCCCACGCCCAACCCTGGCGCATCCGCGCCTCCGACCCCACAGGCTGGATCACCCTGGTGTTCTTCGGCCGCTTCACCGACCAGCTGGAGAAACGCCACCCCGTTGGCGAGAAGCGGATCGTCTCGGGCAGGGTCGGCGACGACAAGTTTGGCCGCCAGATGGTGCACCCCGACTACATGGTGGAGCCCGGCAAGGCCCGCGAGATCCCCGAGCTGGAGGCCATCTATCCGGCCGTCGAAGGCCTGCCGCCGCGACGGGTGCGCACCTTCGCCCTTGAGGCCCTGGAGCGAGCCCCCGATCTGCCGGAATGGCAGGACCCCGCATGGCTCGCCCGCGAGCGCTTCCCGTCCTGGCGCGCCGCGCTCGCCCGACTGCATGAACCGGAGACCGAGGCAGACCTGCTTCCCCAGGCGCCGCACATGCGCCGGCTCGCCTATGACGAACTGCTGGCCCACCAGCTGGCCATGGCGCAGCGGAAGCAGGACCGCCGCCGAGGCGCCGCCCCGCGCATCGAGCCCAGCGATGTGGCCGACCGGGTCCAGGCCGACCTGCCCTTCGCCTTCACCGGCGCCCAGGCCCGTTCCCTGGCCGAAATCCGCGCCGACCTCGCAGCCGGCGAGCGGATGAGCCGGCTGATCCAGGGGGATGTAGGCTCCGGCAAGACCGTGGTGGCCATGTGCGCCATCGCCGACGTGGCGGCCGGCGGCGGCCAGAGCGCCCTGATGGCGCCCACCGAGATCCTGGCCCGCCAGCACTACGAGACCATCGCCGCGCCGCTCACCGCCCATGGGGTCGCTGCGATCCTGCTCACCGGCCGGGATAAGGGCGCGGGCCGCGTCGAGAAGCTTCGCGCCCTGGCGTCCGGCGCCGTCCAGGTGGCGGTGGGCACCCACGCGCTCTTCCAGGATGACGTGGTGTTCCAGCAACTCCAGCTCGCCCTGGTGGACGAACAGCATCGATTTGGCGTCTCGGAGCGCCAGCGGCTCCAGTCCAAGGGCGAGGCCACCCACTTCCTGGCCATGTCGGCCACGCCGATCCCGCGAACGCTCGAACTGACCGTCTACGGCGACCTGGACGTCAGCCGCATCGACGAGAAGCCGCCCGGCCGCACGCCGGTGGCCACCCGGGCCATGCCCATGGGCCGCATCGGCGAGGTGGAGGCGAGGCTCCGGCAGGTCACCGCCGAGGGCGCCCAGGCCTTCTGGATCTGCCCCATGGTCTCGGAGTCCGAGGTCAGCGATCTGGCCGCGGCGGAGACCCGCGCTGCTGAGCTCACCAAACGGATCGGCCCGGGCGTCGGCCTCATCCACGGCAAGATGACGGCCGCCGCCAAGGACGCAGTGATGGCCGACTTCGCCGACGGCAAGCTCTCGGTTCTTGTGGCCACCACGGTGGTCGAGGTGGGCGTGAACGTGCCCAACGCCACAATCATGGTCGTCGAACAGGCCGAGCGGTTCGGCCTGGCCCAGCTGCACCAGCTACGTGGCCGGGTGGGCCGGGGCCGGCAGGAGAGCGCTTGCGTCCTGCTCTACGACCCGCCGCTCTCGGAGGTGGCCCAGAAGCGTCTGGACATCCTGCGGCGCACCGACGACGGCTTCCTCATCGCCGAGACCGACCTGGAGCTGCGTGGCGGGGGCGACACCCTGGGCCTGCGCCAAAGCGGCTTCCCGGACTATGTCTTCGCCGACCCGTTCGCGCACCGCGACCTGATCGCCGCGGCCGGCGATGACGCCCGGATGATCCTGGAGCGCGATCCCGCCCTGACTACGCCTCGTGGCAAGGCCGTGGCCGTCCTGCAGGAGTTGTTCGACTGGCGGGCCGGCGCCAAGCTCAAGGACGCGGGGTAGCGGCGGCCATCGCCTGGACCCGCGTCTTCGCGTCGGATTCCAGGTCGGCGTAGAAAAGGTTGTAGCCGGGCGCGCGCCTCCGGGCGGCCCAGGAGCCGGAAGGCCGAAGCGACGACGACTTCGGCTGGCTCACGCGCAGCACGCCGCCCTGGCAGCGGGCCGAGACCTGGCGGGCCAGGAAGGCAGGGCGCGCGTCCCACTCCAGGCCGGTGGCGTTGGCGCCGCCCAGGTGCAGCCGAGCCGGTGCGGTCTCGTCGCTCGCTCGGCCCAGGATCGGGTTGACGCAGACGGCCGGCCGGCCGCCGAGATTCTCCAGCTCGCCTCGGTTGTTCCAGACCAACGCCCGGCCCAGCAGCCGCTCCGGTGCATCGATCCGATTCTCCGCGACCCTCGCCCAGGCCGCAAGGCAGCCGGTCTGGCGGCGTGTTTCGCAAGGCGCGGCCGGCGGATCGTCGGCCGGCGTCACGGTGTCCACCAGATAGGCCGCCACCAGCCGGGCCCGGACCTCGGGGCGAGCGCTGACCTCCTCCCGTAGCAGCCGGGACGCCAGGAGACCACCCTGCTCCACTCCCACCAGGATGAAGGGACGGCCGCCGTTGTAGGTGGCGAGATAGCGCTGGAAGGCCTTGGCCACGTCGCCGTAGGCGAAGCGGCGGGCTTCGCGGGCGTCCTCGCGCAGGGTGAGCAGGCTGTAGAGGCTGGCCTGGCGATAGCGTGGGGCGAAGATCCGCCCGACCCGGACGAACGGCCCGGCGTAGTTGGGGGCCATGACCTCGCGGAACAACTTGTCGGCCTTGGCGTCCCCGATGGGGGCGTTCCAGTCGCGGCCGCCGTCGAAAACCGTGGGCGAGACGAAGAAGACATCCACGGCCGGCTCAATGGCGGTGGGCTGGGTCGGCCGGTTGGGCATCAGCGCCCAGGACGCGCGGCGCGCGTAGTCCGGCGCAGGTGGCGGGGTGTAGATCTGGAACGGCGCCTTGGGGTCCAGCGCCGTCTGCTGAAGGTCGTTGCGGAACACCACGCCCAGGACGGCCAGGAGCAGCGCCACCCCGAGAAGCGCGAAGGCCGGCCAACGCCGGCGGCGTGGCTGGCCCCCCTCGTCAGTCATCGATAGGGGTCGGGCTGGGTGAGGTAGCGGCCCACATAGTCTGCGATGCCCTCCTCCAGCGGCGTCAGCGGCGCCGCATAGCCGGCGGCCCGAAGGCGATCCATCTTCGCCTGGGTGAAGTACTGGTACTTGTCGCGGATCGCCGGCGGCATGGGCGTGTAGTCGATGACCGGCGGCCGGCCGGCGGCCTTGAACACCGCCTGGGCCATGTCCGCGAAGGTCCGGGCCTGGCCGGAGCCCAGGTTGTAGACGCCGTTGACCTGCGGGTTCTCCAGCAGCCACGCGACCACATCGGCGGCGTCGCGGACATAGATGAAGTCCCGGCTCTGGCCGCCGTCCGGCACGTCCGGGCGATAGCTCTTGAACAGCTGCACCGTCTGGCCGGCCTGGACGTGGGGCCAGATCTGTGCGGCCACCGACTTCATCGCAAGCTTGTGCTCCTCATTGGGGCCGTAGACGTTGAAGAACTTGAGGCCGACCCACTGCGGCGGTGCATAGTCCCGCAGCGCCTGGCGCACCGCGAACAGGTCCGTCAACGCCTTGGACCAACCATAGGTGTTGAGCGGGCGCAGCGCCGCCAGGGCCTCATAGTCGTTGTCGTCGTCGAAGCCCTGCCCGCCGTCGCCGTAGGTCGCCGCCGACGAGGCGTAGACGAGGCGCCGCTGGCGGTCCGAGCACCAGCGGAACAGGTCGCGGCTGAGCGTGAAGTTAGAGTGGACGATCTTGTCTGCGTCTGGCTCGGTGGTGGAGGAAACCGCGGCCATGTGGACCACGATCTCAATGTCGCGCCACCGCTTCTCCAGCCAGTCGAACATGTCCTCCGGGGCGACGAAATCGCCAATGGGGTGCTTGGCGATGTTGCGCCACTTGCCGCGCTCGACCTCACGCAGGCGGTCGCAGACCACCACGTCGAGGCCGCGATCCTCTGCCAGCCTGGCCACGATGTTGGAGCCGATGAAACCGGCGCCGCCGGTGACGAAGGCGATGCGGCGGGTCATGCCTGTTCCTTCCTGCCCATCCTGGCGATGGCGGCCGTGGTGGAATAGCCGTCGACCAGCGTCGCAAGCCTAACTTCCCCGCCCCAGCTCTTCACGAGTTCCCCGCCCACCACCTGATCCTCGGCATAATCCTCGCCCTTGATCAGCACGTCCGGCCGCGCGGCCTCGATGAGCCTGATCGGCGTCTCGTCCTCGAAGGGCGCCACTAGGTCGACGCTTGCCAGCCCGGCCAGCACCAGGGCGCGGGATTCCAGGTCGTTGACCGGCCGTCCCTCGCCTTTCAGCGTCCTCACCGAGGCGTCGGTGTTGAGGCCCACGATGAGGCGGTCGCACCAAGTCCTGGCCTGGGCGAGGTAGGCGATGTGGCCCTTGTGCAGGATGTCGAAACAGCCGTTGGTGAAGCCGACCCGCAGGCCCTTGGCCCGCCAGCGCGCCACCTCCTCGACCATCCGCTGGGCCGTGGCGACCTTGGCCTCGGCAGGCGCCATGCGGGCCGAGAGCGTGGCCTCCACCAGCTCCTCGGCGCTCACTGTCGCCGTGCCCACCTTGCCCACCGCCACGCCGGAGGCGAGCTGGGCGAATTCGATGGCCTCATCGAGGCTGGCGTCGGCAGCCAGCGCCAGACCCAGTGCGGCCAGGGTGGTGTCGCCAGCGCCTGAGGGATCGAACACCTCTCGCGGCAGGCCGGGAAAGTGGCGCACGGGCTCGCCCCGTACAGCGAGCGAGATTCCTTTGGAGGCGCGGGTGACCAGTACGCCGCGGGCATCGCAGAGCTCCAGGGCTCGGACCAGGGCCGCCTCAACCTCGGCGTCCGTCCCTGTCGGCAGGTCGGTGGCGTAGGACAAATCGACGGCGTTAGGCTTGATCAGCTCCACGGCGCCATAGCGAGCGAAGGAGCGGGCCTTGGAATCCACCACCACCCGCGCGCCGGTCTCGCGGCAGGCGTTGATCACCGCCTCAGTCACGACGCCCTTGCCGTAGTCGGAGAGCAGGATCACGCCCACCGCCTCCGCCACGTCCCGGATCGTTCGCAGAAGACGTTGCTCGGTCTGGCCGGACACCGGCCGGCTCTCCTCCAGGTCCACCCGCAGAAGCTGCTGGCCGCCGGAGACAAACCGGGTCTTGAGCGTCGTGGGCCGCTCGCGGTCGGTGACCAGATAGCCCTCGACACCTGCTTCCGCACCTACCAGGCGCAGCGCCTCCTTGCCCTCGGCATCATCGCCGACGACGCCCACCAGGGAAACGTGGCCGCCCAGGGCTGAAACGTTGCGCGCCACATTGCCGGCCGCGCCCAGCATCACCGTCTCCCGCGTACGGGCGAGCACCGGTATCGGCGCCTCCGGCGACAACCGGGTCACATCCCCATAGATGAAGCGGTCGACCATCAGGTCGCCGACGCACAGCACGCGCCGGCCGGGGAGCCGGTCCAGGAGGCGCTGGAGGGCGGAAAGATCCATCGACGTCAGCTTACGACCGCGTGGACGGCCTTCAAACGGGCAAGCAGGTCCCGCGCCGCACTGAGCGGCAGGCAGCTCGGCCCGTCGCAGAGCGCCTTGTCCGGGTCGGTGTGAAACTCCAGGAAGACCCCGTCGGCGCCGGCGGCCACCGCGCTGCGGGCGATCACCGCCACCCCGTCGCGCCGCCCGCCTGTCGATGCTCCCGCGGTGCGTGGATCGGCGCCCGGCAGCTGTACGGCGTGGGTCGCGTCGATGGTCACCGGCACGCCCAGCTTCTTCATCAGCGGAATCGCCAGCATATCGACCACCAGGTTGTTGTATCCGAACTGCGTGCCGCGTTCGCACAGGATGGTGATGTCGGCGCCGCCCACCGCGTCGCGGACCTTGTCGACGATGTTTCGGGTGTCCCAGGGCGCCATCTGCTGGGCCTTCTTGACGTGCAGCAGCCCACCGTTAGCGAGCGCCGCCCGGGCGCCGGCGACGACCAGATCGGTCTGGCGGCTGAGGAAAGCCGGGACCTGCACCAGATCGGCGACCCTGGCCACCGGCTCGGCCTGGGAGACCTCGTGATAGTCCGTGGCGACGGGCACGCCGAACTCAGCCTTTACCTCGGCCAGTAGCGCCAGCCCCGCTTCCAGCCCCGGCCCGCGATAGCTTGCAACCGACGAGCGATTGGCCTTGTCGAAGCTGCCCTTGAATACGAAGGGTAGCCCCAACTCACCGGTCACGGCCTTCAGATGGCGCGCGGTCTCCATGGCCAGCTCGCGGCTCTCAAGGACGTTGACCCCCGCGATAACCACTAGCGGCTGGCCCTCGCCAATGGCGAGATTCCAACGCTTTAGCTTGAGGACGGCCATGGCGCTCCTTCCGCCGGAACAGCGGTTCAGCCCGCTAAGTGGCCCGGCTACGGGAGCTTCACAAGCCACAACTGCTGCCGCGGCGACCTCGAATCACCCTCTCGCGCGCTGTGGTGAGGATGCTAAACTGGCCGCAAACGGGGGAACGACCATGAGCCTGGCCCATGAGGCCGCGTCCACGGCGTTGATTCTGGACGACCACGCCTTCCGCCTGCCGGAACTCGCGGACGCGCCGCTCACCTTCAGGAAGGCCGTGCGCGCCATCGCCGAGAACTGGATGGTGGGCGAACTCACCTGGGTGATGCCGACAGGCCGTGAGTTCCACCTGAAGGGGACCACGCCCGGTCCGTCGGCCCGCATCATCGTCCGCGACACGGCCTGCATGAGTCGCGTGATCAGGTCCGGCGTCATCGGCTTCGCGGAGGGCTACATAGCCAACGAGTGGGACACGCCCGACCTGGCGGTGTTGCTGGAAGCCTTCGGCCTCAACCTCGACCGCATCCAGCGGATTCTGTCCGGCAACCCGGTGATGTGGACCATCAACCGCCTGCGCCACCTGATGCGCTTCAACACGCGGCAGGGGTCGCGCAAGAACATCCACGCCCACTACGACCTCGGCAACGCCTTCTATTCCCGCTGGCTCGACCCCACGATGACCTATTCCTCGGCCCTCTATGAGCGGCCGGGCCAGCCGCTGGCCCAGGCCCAGCGGCGCAAGTATGAGGCCCTTGCCCAGGGCATGGGGCTGGGGCGCGACCAGCACGTCCTGGAGATCGGCTGCGGCTGGGGTGGGTTCGCCGAGTACGCCGCCCGCGAGGTGGGCGCGCGGGTGACCGCCATCACCATCTCCGAGGAGCAGTACGCCTTCGCCAAGCGGCGGATGTTCGAGCAGGGGCTGGCCGAGCGGGCTGAGATCCGCATGGTGGACTACCGCGATGTGGAAGGCCGCTTCGACCGGGTGGCCTCCATCGAGATGTTCGAGGCCGTGGGCGAGCGCTACTGGCCCGCCTATTTCGGGAAGATCCGCGACGTGCTGGAGCCCGGCGGCCGCGCCGGCCTGCAGATCATCACCATCCGCGACGAGCTGTTCGACGGCTATAAGCACAGCGCCGACTTCATACAGAAGTACATTTTCCCGGGCGGCATGCTGCCCTCCGAGGAGAAGCTGAGGACCCAGACGGACCGCGCGGGCCTCGACTGGACCGACGTCACCCGGTTCGGTCAGCACTATGCCGACACCCTTCTGGAATGGCTGCACAGCTTCGACGCAGCCTGGGAGGACATCCGCAAGCTGGGCTTCGACGAACGTTTTCGGCGCCTGTGGCGGTTCTACCTCGGCTATTGCGAGGCTGGTTTCCGCAGCGAACGCACCAACGTCATCCAGCTCAGCCTCGCCAAGGCGTGAGACCACTGGTCCTCTCGCGTCCGGCCCCTTAAACACCCCGCCCATGACGATCGCCAGAAGCGTCCTGGACGCCATCGGGAACACGCCACTCATCCGGCTGAACCGCGCCAGCGCGGTGACCGGCTGCGAGATCCTGGGCAAGGCCGAGTTCATGAACCCCGGCCAGTCGGTGAAGGACCGCGCCGCGCTGTTCATTATCCGCGACGCCGAGCAACGCGGCCTACTGCGGCCCGGCGGGCGAATTGTCGAGGGCACCGCGGGCAATACCGGCATCGGCCTGGCCATGGTCGGCAAGGCCCTCGGCTATCGCTCCACCATCGTCATTCCACGCACCCAGAGTCAGGAGAAGAAGGACGCCATCCGGCTCTATGGGGCGGAACTTGTGGAGGTGGACGCCGTCCCCTACGCCAACGAGATGAATTACGTGAAGTATTCCGGTCGTCTGGCGGACGAGCTTGCAGCGAAGGAGCCGGCTGGCGTGGTCTGGGCCAACCAGTTCGACAATGTCGCCAACCGCCAGGCCCACGTCATCGGCACCGGTCCCGAGATCTGGGCGCAGACCGACGGGAAAGTGGACGGTTTCATCTGCTCGGTCGGTTCGGGTGGCACCCTGGCCGGCGTCGCCCAGGCCCTGCGCGAGCGACGGAGCGACGTGACCATCGGACTGGCGGACCCGCACGGCGCGGCGCTGTACAGCTGGTACACCGACGGCGAGCTGAAATCCGAAGGGACGTCGATCAGCGAGGGCATCGGACAGGGTCGTATCACCGCCAACCTCGAGGGCCTGGCCATCGATCGCGCCT
Source organism: Caulobacteraceae bacterium (assembly GCA_947474775.1). Taxonomy (GTDB): domain Bacteria; phylum Pseudomonadota; class Alphaproteobacteria; order Caulobacterales; family Caulobacteraceae; genus Phenylobacterium. The sequence continues at coordinate 11,822 of CANJKG010000052.1, forward strand.
ACCGCATTACCGACGAGGAGATGCTGCTGGCCATCTACGACCTGGTCGAGCACGAAGGCTTGGTGATGGGGGGCTCGACGGGCATCAACGTGGCGGGCGCGATCCGACTGGCCAGGGACCTCGGTCCCGGCCACACCGTGGTGACCGTGCTCTGCGACCACGGCCAGCGCTACCAGTCCAAAATCTACAACCCCGAATTCCTGCTGGAGCGCGGCCTGCCTGTGCCTGGATGGCTCTGATGAGCGACCCGGTGGTCTCCACCGCCTGGCTGGCCGAGCGCTTGGGCGACCCGGGCATGCAGGTGGTCGACGCCACATGGTTCATGCCACCGGACACGCGCGTCGGCCGCGTCGAATACGAGCGGGCGCACATCCCCGGCGCGGTGTTCTTCGACATTGACGACATCGCCGACAAGACCAGCGGCCTACCGCATATGCTGCCGACGGCGAATGACTTCGCGGCGGAGGCGGGCGCGCTCGGGCTGCGACGCGAGGCGGCTGTCGTGGTCTACGACCACCTGGGCATCTTTTCGGCGCCCCGGGTCTGGTGGAGCCTGCGGGTGATGGGCTTCCCGAGCGTCTTCGTGCTCGACGGCGGTTTCCCCAATTGGAAAGCGGAAGGCCGGCCGGTGGAGGGCGGCGCCGCGACGCCTCGGCCCATTCGCCTGGAGCCGAAGCTCGACGCGGATCTGGTGCGCGACCTGGGCGGCGTCCGCCGAGCCCTGGACGGCGAAGCCCAGGTGATCGACGCCCGCTCGGGGGATCGCTTCAGCGGCAAGGCGCCGGAGCCCCGACCCGGCCTGCGGGCGGGGCATATGCCCGGCGCGCTGAACCTCCCGTGGGGCGGCCTGCTCGACAAGGGCGTCCTGCGGCCGGCGTCCGAACTCCGCGCGACCTTCGAGGCCGCCGGCGTCGATCTGGGGAAGCCCCTGGTCACCAGCTGCGGGTCAGGCGTCAGCGCCGCGATCCTGGCCCTGGGGCTGGCGCGGCTGGGGCGGGAGGACGTGGCGATCTACGACGGCTCGTGGGCCGAATGGGGCGGCCATCCAGAGACGCCCGTGGCGGTGGGCCCGGTATGAAGGACAGGACCCGCCTGATCCACGCCGGGGGCGGCGCCAGGTCGCCGCTGGTGAAGACCGTGGGGCCGCCTATCCAGAAGGGCTCGACGGTGCTGCTGCCCAATGCGGCGGCCCTCTACGACGAGGCCAACCACCTGACCTACGGCCGCGAGGGCCTGGCCGCCCACGATGCGCTCCGCGTCGCCCTGGGCGAGATGGAAGGCGCGGTGGGGGTCAGCCTGTACCCCTCGGGCCTCGCGGCGCTCACCGGCGCCCTGCTGGCGCTGCTGAAGGCTGGCGACGAGGTGCTGGCGGCGGACAGCCTCTACAAGCCCACCCGGCGGTTCTGCGACAAGGTGCTCACCCGCTTCGGGATGACCGTGCGCTACTACGATCCCCTGGCGACGCCGGAGACCCTTGTCGGCGAGGCCGGGCCAGCGGTGCGGCTGATCCTGATGGAAAGCCCCGGATCGCTCACCTTCGAGATGCAGGACATGACCCGCATCGCCGAGCTGGCCCGGGCGCGGGGCATCCTGACGGCCTGCGACAACACCTGGGGCGCGGGCTACCTCTACAAGCCCCTGGCGCATGGCGTGGACCTGTCGATCCAGGCGCTCACCAAGTACGTCGGCGGCCATTCCGACGTATTCATGGGCTCGGCGGCGGCCAGCGACCCGGAGCTGGCGCGCAAGCTCTCCGAAGGCGTCCTGCACCTGGGCTGGGCGGTCTCGCCGGAGGACGCCTACCAGATGCTGCGCGGCCTGCGGACCCTGCCCACCCGCCTCGCCCAGCACGGCGAGAGCGGCCTGGCCATCGCCGAATGGCTGCGCGCCCAGCCGGAGGTGGCGGCGCTCCACCACCCCGCCCTGCCCGGCGCGGTGGGCTATGACCTGTGGAAGCGGGATTTTTCCGGCGCCTGCGGGCTGTTCGCCTTCGCGCTCAAGCCGGGGGCCAAGGCCGGCCCGGACGCCTTTCTGGACGCCCTGCAGCTGTTCGGCCTGGGGTTCTCCTGGGGCGGTTTCGAGAGCCTGGCGATCTCCTGCGACCCGCAACTGCGGGGCCGCGCCTTCTTCCGCGACTATGGCGGTCCGCTCATTCGGCTGCACGTGGGGCTGGAAGATCCGGAGGACCTGAAGGCCGACCTGCGCAGGGCCCTGGACGCCTACGCCTCCCACCTGGGCTAACCGCTGGAACTGTCCTCGCCACACGGCCCAGGCGGCCGTGCCGCACATGGCTCCCGGTTCGGCTATCGTCATGACCGGCTCGGTCACCGGCATAGAGGTCAGCAAGCACCTGCGACTATTCCATGACCAAGGGCGGCATCCACGCCTTCGCCCGCTCGCTCTTCGGCTCGCTGATCCCCAAGGGCATCCGGGTGATGTCGTGGCGCCGAGCCCCGTCTGGACACCGCTGAACCAAGCCGGCGGCCCGCCCGAAAAGGTCGCCAGGTTGGGATCGCAGACCCCCATGAAGCGCCCCGCCCAGCCAGAGGAGATCGCGCCGGCCTTCGTCTTCCTGGCGTCGCCGCAGACCTCCAGCTACATCACCGGCGAGATCCCGCCGATCATCGGCGGCTACGGCTGAACAAGCCGGGACTGGGGGCGCGGTGCAGGGGCTGGACGACTTCCTGGCGAGCGAGGGGCTTCCCGAGACTTTCCGCGCCACCGTGGAACACGTCTGCGAGCCCCTGGCCCAGCGCATCGCGCGCCTGCGCCAGGTGCGGCGGCGCACGATCATCACCGGGTTGTGCGGCGCCCAGGGCTCCGGCAAGTCCACCATCGCTGCTGTAACCAAGGAAATGCTGCGCACGCGGGGCCTGAGCACGGTCGTCCTGTCCCTCGATGACTTCTACCTCACCCGCGACGCGCGCCAGCGGCTGGCCCGGGAGGTGCACCCGCTGCTGGCCACCCGCGGGCCGCCGGGGACCCACGACACCGCCCTGGCCGGCGCCGTGTTCGACCAGCTGCGGGCCAAGGGCAAGGTCTCCCTACCCCGTTTCGATAAGGCCGCCGACAACCGCGTCCCGCGCGGCCAGTGGGAGCCTGTGCGCTCCCCAATCGACGTCATCCTGCTGGAGGGCTGGTGCGTCGGCGCCAAGGCCCAGGGGCTGGCCTCCCTGCGCGAGCCGGTCAACGCCCTGGAGCGCGACGAGGACCCGACCGGCGCCTGGCGCGGCTATGTCAACGAACAGCTGGACGGGCCCTACCAGGCGCTGTTTGACCGACTGCACGACCTGGTGCTGCTCCAGGCGCCA
>CANJKG010000053.1 GCA_947474775.1 Caulobacteraceae bacterium
CTGATCATCGGCATTTGGGGCGGGGCGCGGCGGGTCTACGCGGCCTTCAAGTTCTTCCTCTACACCCTGCTGGGCTCGGTGCTGATGCTGGCCGCCATCCTGGCGATGATCGGCATCTCGGGCACCAGTTCGATCCCCGAGCTGATGGGCTATGCCTTCGCGCCCGAGATCCAGCCCTGGCTCTGGCTGGCGTTCTTCGCGTCGTTCGCGGTGAAGATGCCCATGTGGCCGGTGCATACTTGGCTGCCGGACGCCCACGTGGAGGCCCCCACGGCGGGCTCGGTGATCCTGGCCGGCATCCTCTTGAAGATGGGCGGCTACGGCTTCCTGCGCTTTTCCCTGCCGATGTTCCCGCAGGCTTCTGAGATGTTCACGCCGCTGGTCTTCGCGCTCTCGGTGATCGCGGTGATCTACACCTCGCTGGTGGCCTTCCGGCAGACCGACATCAAGAAGCTGATCGCCTATTCGTCCGTTGCTCACATGGGCTTCGTGACCATGGGCATCTTCTCCGGCAACACCCAGGGCGAGCAGGGGGCCATATACCAGATGCTGAGCCACGGGGTGATCTCCGGCGCGCTCTTCCTCTGCGTGGGCGTGGTCTACGACCGGATGCACACCCGCGAGATCGCCTTCTATGGCGGGCTGGTGAACCGCATGCCGTGGTACGCGGCGGTGTTCATGCTGTTCACCATGGGCAATGTGGGTTTGCCGGGCACAAGCGGGTTCGTGGGCGAGATCCTGACCATGACCGGGACCTACCAGGCCTCGACCTGGACGGCGCTGCTGGCGGCGACGGGAGTGATCCTGTCGGCGGTCTATGCGCTGACGCTCTACCGGCGGGTAATCTTCGGGGAGTTGGTCAATCCGAAGCTGGCGGATATCACCGACCTGGACTGGCGCGAGGTGGCGATCTTCGCGCCGCTGATCGTAGCCACGCTGTATCTGGGGGTCGCGCCCAACTGCGTGTTCGACATTACCGACAGCGCTGTGAACCAGCTGGTGACGGTCTACCGCACGGCGATCGGGGGCTGACGTCATGACCTTCTCCGCCGATCTCGGCCTAGCCGTCCCGGAACTGATCCTCGCCATCGGTGCGCTGGTGCTGCTGGTGGGCGGCGCCTTCGCGCCCAAGGCCACCAAGGCGGTGGGCGGCCTTGCCGTGCTGACACTGATCGGCGCCGCCGTAGCGGCTGCGAACGGACCTCTGGGAGAGGGCTTCGCCGGCGGGATGATCTCCGACCAGGCCTCGGTGTTCGCCAAGGTGGCGATCTATGTGGCCAGCGCCATCGCCATCCCGCTGGGAGCGCCGTGGTTCGAGCGACGCGGGGTCAAGAACTTCGAGTTCCCGGTGCTGATCTTGCTGGCGTCGCTTGGGATGGGAATGATGGCCTCCGCCGGAGACCTGATCTCGCTCTATGTTGGCGTCGAGTTGCACTCCCTGGCGCTATACGTCCTGGCGGCCATGCACCGGGACAACGCCAAGGCCTCCGAGGCCGGGCTGAAGTATTTCGTTCTGGGGGCGCTGTCCTCTGGCCTGCTGCTCTATGGCGCGTCGCTGATCTACGGCTTCGCAGGCTCGACAGTGTTCTCGGAGATCGCCGCCTCGGTCCAGGGCGGGCTGCACACCGGCGTGCTGTTCGGATTGGTGTTCCTGATGTGCGGCCTGGCGTTCAAGGTCTCGGCGGCGCCGTTCCACATGTGGACGCCGGACGTCTATGAGGGCGCGCCGACGCCAGTGGTGGCGTTCTTCGCCGCCGCGCCGAAGTTGGCGGCCATGGTGTTGTTCGCCCGGGTTCTGGCGGAGGGTTTCGGCGACGCCGTGGAGCAGTGGCGTCAGGTGCTGGTGGCGCTGGCGCTGATCTCCATCGCGGTGGGGGCGTTCGCCGGCCTGGTGCAGAAGAACCTGAAGCGGCTCTGGGCCTATTCGTCCATCGCCAACGTAGGCTACGCGATCCTCGGGCTGGCGGCAGGCAACGCCGAGGGCGTACAGGCCATGCTGACCTTCATGGTCCTCTACATGATCGATGTGACGGGTTTCTTCGCCTGCCTGGCGGCCCTTTCACGGCAGGGCAAGTCGATGGAGACCATCGACGACATGGCCGGCCTGTTCAAGGAACAGCCGGGGATCGCCCTGGCGATGACCGCCTTCTCGCTTTCCGCGCTCGGCCTGCCGCCGTTCTCCGGTTTCTGGGCCAAGGTGTTCGTGTTCAAGGCCGCGCTGGGCGCCGATCTGACCGTGGCGGCGGTGCTGGGCCTGGTGGGCTCGGTGGTGGCGGCCTTCTACTACCTTCGGCTGATCAAGGTGATGTGGTTCGACGCGGCCGAGGGGCCCACGGACAAGCCGCCGCTGGAGGCCCGGGTGATCGCCCTGGCGTTGGCGCTGTTCTCCTTCCCCATCGTGCTGGGGGCGCTGGTGTGGATCTATCCTGAGGCCGAACGGGCCGCCCGCGCCTTCGGCTTCGTCTAGCTTGGCGAAACATCCGCCGGTCGAGGCATACGACGACCTCGACTCCACCAACGGCGAAGCCAGGCGGCGTGCGGAGGCGGGCGAGTCCGGGCCGGTGTGGATCACCGCCAAACGCCAGACGGCGGGGCGCGGCCGGCGCGGGCGGGCCTGGGAGACCGGGGCCGGGAACCTGGCGGCCAGCCTGCTGATGACCACGGATGTCCCGGCGGCGCAGGCCGCGCAGCTGTCGTTCGTGGCGGCGCTGGCGGCGGCTGACCTGGCGGAGGCCTGCCTGGGGCCGGGCGCGGGGCGGCTGAAATGGCCCAACGACCTGCTGGTCCATGGACGCAAGGCGGCGGGCATACTGGTGGAATCCGGGGCGCGGTCCGACGGGCGGCTTTGGCTGGTGGTGGGGATTGGGGTGAACCTGGCCAAGGCGCCGGAGGGTATGATCCCGGCCGCCACCGCCTTCGCCGAGCACATGGCCAGCCGGCCGCCGGCGCCGTTGGAGGCGCTGGAACTGCTGGCCGACGCCTTCGAACGGTGGCGGGCGACATGGGCGGAGGAGGGCTTCGCGCTGATCGCGCGGGCCTGGACGGAGCGGGCGCACTGTCTGGGCTCGCGCTGCGAGGCGAGACTGCCGGACCGCACGCTTTCGGGAGTGGCCGAGGGGCTCGACGCGGACGGCGCCTTGAAGCTGCGACTGGACGGCGGCGAGGTTGCGCGCATAACGGCGGGCGACGTGTTTTTCGGGGAGGCCTGAGTGGCCATGCTGCTGGCGATCGAGCAAGGCAACACCAACACCCTGTTCGCCGTCCACGACGGCGACACCTGGACGGCGCAGTGGCGCTCGGCGACCCAGTCCACGCGCACGGCGGACGAATACGCCGTGTGGCTGTCGCAGTTGCTGGGGATGGCGAACCTGGGGCTGGGGCAGTTCACCGGCTGCATCATCTCCAGCGTGGTGCCGCAGTCGATCTTCAACCTGCGCAACTTGGCGCGACGCTACCTGCACGTGGAGCCGCTGGTGATCGGCGAGAATGCCGAGCTGGGGGTGGCGGTGCGGATCGACAAGCCATCGGAGGCCGGCGCCGACCGCCTCGTCAACGCGGTGGGCGCCCATATGATCTATCCGGGCGACCTGATCGTCATCGACTCCGGAACGGCCACGACCTTCGATGTGATCGCCGCCGACGGCGGGTTCGAGGGCGGGGTGATCGCGCCGGGGATCAACCTGTCCATGGAGGCGTTGCACCAGGCGGCGGCGAAACTGCCTCGGGTCGCGATCCAGCGACCCCGCGGGAACACCGCCATCGGCAAGGATACGGTGGCGTCCATGCAGTCGGGTGTCTATTGGGGCTATATCGCCCTGATCGAGGGCCTGGTCTCCCGGATCAAGGCAGAGTGGGGCAAGCCGATGACGGTGATCGGCACTGGTGGGGTCGCCTCGCTGTTCCATGGCGCCACCGACGCCATCGACCACTTCGACTCCGACCTCACCATCCGCGGGATGCTTGAGATCTACCGCCGCAACACCGCAAAGGCATAGATGGCCAAGTCACGCGAGCCCGACGAACTGGTCTTCCTGCCGTTGGGCGGGTCCAACGAGATCGGGATGAACTTCAATCTCTACGGCTTCGGCCCGGCGCACGACCGCAGGTGGATCGTGGTCGACCTGGGCGTGACCTTCGGCGACCAGACGACCCCCGGCGTCGACGTGATCCTGCCTGACCCCACTTTCATCGAGGCCCACGCGGACAGGATCCTGGGCATCGTGATCACCCACGCCCACGAGGACCATGTGGGGGCGGTGGCCTGGCTGTGGCCCAGGCTGAAGGCGCCGGTCTACTGCACGCCCTTCACCAACATCATCCTGCGCGAGAAGCTGCGGGAGAAGGATCTGCTGGACGAGGTGCCGATCACCGTGGTGCCGCTGGGCGGGCGGTTCACGGTGGGTCCGTTCGACCTGGAGCTGATCACGCTCACCCACTCGATCCCGGAGCCCAACGGGCTGGCGATCCGCACGCCGCTGGGGACCATCCTGCACACCGGCGATTGGAAGATCGACCCGGACCCGCTGCTGGGCGCCGTCACCGACCAGGACGCGATCCGCCGGCTGGGCGACGAGGGCGTGCTGGCCATGGTGTGCGACAGCACCAACGTCTTCGTGGACGGGGTGGCGGGATCCGAGGCGGACGTCAGAAAGGCGCTGATCCCGCTGATCGCGACCATGAAGGGCAAGGTGGCGGTGGCCTGCTTCGCCTCCAACGTCACGCGGATGGATTCGGCGGCGCGGGCGGGCGAGGCCAACGGCCGCCGGGTGTGCCTGGTGGGCCGCTCCATGATCCGGATGGCGGCGGCGGCGAAATCGGTGGGGCTGATGGAGGGCCTGCAGCCGTTCCTGGACGACAACCAGGCCAAGCACCTGCCGGACAACAAGGTGATCTACCTCTGCACCGGCAGCCAGGGGGAGCCGCGCGCGGCCCTGGCCCGGATCTCGGAGGGAAACCATCCGCATGTGAAACTGGGGAAGGGCGATTCCTGCATCTTTTCCAGCCGGGTGATCCCGGGCAACGAGATCCCGATCCGCAACCTGCAGAACAAGCTCGCCGACCGAGGCGTGCGGCTCTACACCGAGCGCGACCATCCGGGTATCCACGTCTCCGGCCACCCGTGCCGCGACGAGCTGGCGGAGATGTACAGCTGGGCCCGGCCGCAGATCGCCGTGCCGACCCATGGCGAGCGCCGCCACCTTCTGGAGCACGCCGCCTTCGCCGCCGACCTGCAGGTGCCGCAGCAGATCACACCCCGCAACGGCGACATGGTGCGGCTGGCGCCCGGCCGCGCGGAGATCATCGACGAGGTGCCGGCCGGCCGGCTCTATGTGGACGCGGGCGTGCTGACGCCGGAGAACGGCGATGCGCTGCGCGAGCGGCGACACGCGGCCTTTAACGGGGTGGTGGCGGTTTCCCTGGTGCTGGACGGGCGCGGCAAGATCGTCTCCGGGCCGCAGGTGCGCGGCATGGGGATGCCGACAGACGCTGACTATCCGCTGGAGGACGCCATGGACGATCTGGCGGACGAGGCCGAGCAGGCGTTCCACCGGCTGAAGGGCGACGACAGGGACAAAGACGAGCAGATCGAGGCCATGCTCTCGCGCGCCGTCAAAAAGGCCAGCCAGCGGATCTGGGGCCGCCGGCCGGTGGTGGAGACGACCGTCCTGCGGATCTAGGCCATCTCGCGTGGCTCGGCGGGGCGGTGTATAGGCCTCTCATGATCGGGAAACTCAATCACGTGGGGGTCGCAACCCCTTCCATCGACGAGTCAGTGAAGCTGTACCGCGACGTCCTGGGCGCCACCAAGATCGGCGAGAAGTTCGTCATGGAGGAGCAGGGCGTCTGGGTCTGTTTCGTCGACCTGCCCAACAGCCAGATCGAGCTGATAGAGCCCTATGGCGAGAAGTCGCCGATCCACGGCTTCCTGGCCAAGAGCCCGCTGGGCGGCCAGCACCACATCTGCTTCGAGGTCGAGGACATCGAGAAGGCCCGCGACGATCTTCAGGCCAAGGGCGCGACCGTGCTCAACAACGGCGTGCCGCGCATCGGCGCCCACGGGGTGCCGGTGATCTTCGTCCATCCCAAGAACATGGGCGGGGTGCTGGTGGAGCTGATGGCCACGCCGACCGGTCACCACTGATGAGCCTGATGACCGGCGTCTTCATCTACCTGACCCTCTGGTGGGTGGTGCTGTTCACCGTGCTGCCGCTGGGCACCATTACCCACGCTGAGGCGGGGATCGACAAGGGTGACGGCGGCGATCCCGGGGCGCCGGTGGACCCCAAGCTGAAGAAGAAGGCCATCACCACCACCTGGATCTCGGCGGTGCTGTTCGCGGTGCTGTGGCTTGTGATCCACTTCCGACTGGTTCCGTTGCCGAACCTGCCGTCCGGGTACTGACGCAGCGTTGCAAACCTAGACCGGGCAGGGCAATCAGGACGGCCCTCGGTCCTGGAGAACCTTCGCCCATGCGTCTTTCGCGCTACTTCATGCCGACGCTGCGCGACGCGCCTTCCGACGCCCAGATCGTCTCGCACCAGCTGATGCTGCGTTCGGGCCTGATCCGCCAGGAGGCCGCGGGCATCTACGCCTGGCTACCGATCGGGCTGAAGGTGCTGAAGAAGATCGAACAGGTGGTGCGCGAGGAGATGAACCGCGCCGGCGCCGTCGAAGTGCTGATGCCCACCCTGCAGCTGGCCGACCTGTGGCGCGAGAGCGGCCGCTACGACGACTATGGCGACGAGATGCTGCGTATCAAGGACCGCCACGACCGTGACCTGCTGTACGGGCCCACGGCGGAAGAGGTGATCGTCGATATCTTCCGCTCATATGTGAAGTCCTACAAGGACTTGCCGAAGAATCTTTATAACATCCAGTGGAAGTTCCGCGACGAGCGCCGGCCCCGGTTCGGGGTGATGCGCGGGCGCGAGTTTCTGATGAAGGACGCCTATTCCTTCGACATCGACGAGACGGCCGCTCGGCGGGCCTACAACCGCATGTTCCTGGCCTACCTCAACATCTATGCGCGGCTGGGACTGAAGGCGATCCCGGTGCGGGCCGACACCGGGCCCATCGGCGGCGACCTCTCCCACGAGTTCATCATCCTGGCCGAGACCGGCGAGAGCGAGGTGTTCGCTCACCGCGACTTGGTGGAGATGGGCGCGCCGGGGCCCGACATCGACTGGGACGGCGACCTGCAGCCCCTGGTGGAGCAACGCACGCGGCTCTATGCGGCCAGCGACGAGATGCACGACGCGGCGCGGTTCGAGGTCGAGGCGCCTGAGGACAAGCGCATGACCGCCCGGGGCATCGAGGTCGGCCACATTTTCTACTTCGGTGACAAGTACTCCAAGCCGATGAAGGCGATGATCACCGGACCGGACGGCGTGGACCGGCCGGCGCAGATGGGCTCCTACGGGGTCGGCGTCTCGCGGCTGGTGGGCGGGATCATCGAGGCCAGCCACGACGAGGCCGGGATCATCTGGCCCGACTCGGTTGCGCCGTTCGGCGTGGCGGTGGTGAACCTGCGCGTCGGCGCGGCCGATGTGGATGCGGTGGCCGACCAGGCCTATCGCGCCCTGGACGCGGCTGGGCTCGACCCGCTGCTGGACGACACCGACCAGCGGCCGGGGGCAAAGTTCACCAACCTCGACCTGGTGGGTATCCCCTGGCAGCTGATCGTGGGCCCCAAGGGCGTCGCCGAGGGCGTGGTGGAGATCAAGCGCCGCGCCACCGGCGAGCGCCAGACCCTGCCGCTTGAGGCGGCGCTGAAGGCGATCGCCGGGTGAGCGAACCCACCGCCGCCGCGCCGTTCGGCCTTTGGGAGCGGATGCTGGCCGGGCGCTACCTGCGCGCTCGGAGCAGCCAGGGCGGGGTGGCGCTGATCTCGATCATCTCCTTCGTCGGCATCATGCTGGCGGTGGCGGTGCTGATCATTGTGATGTCGGTGATGAACGGATTCCGGGCGGAGCTGCTCAACCGCATCCTGGGCTTCAACGGCCATCTCTACGTCTCCGGCGACGTGGTGGACGACACCCGGCGCGGCGCGGCGGTGGAGCGGCTGCTGAAGGTGCCGGGCGTGGTCCAGGCCGCCCCGGTGCTGGAGGCGCAGGTGATCGCCATGGGCCCGTCGCAGATCACCGGCGCGGTCGTGCGGGGCCTGGAGCCCCTCGACATGAAGGCCACGAAGATCGTCGCCGGCAACCTGACGGCGGGCTCCCTGAAGGACTTCGGCGTGGGGGACTACGGCGGCGACACCATCATCGTGGGCGCCCGGCTTGCCCAGGCGGTGGGCGTGCGCGCCGGCGACTCCCTCACCCTGATCTCGCCCTCGGGCGGGACCACGGCCTTCGGCGGCGCGCCGCTGCAGAAGACCTATACCGTTGGGGCGACCTTCAGCGTCGGCATGAGCCAGTATGACCAGGCCTACATCTACATGCCGCTGGCCCAGGCGCAGCTGTTCTTCGGCCGCGAGGGGACGACGGACGCCATCGAGGTCAAGGTGGAGAACCCCGACAAGGCCCTGGAGATGAAGGCCGCAGTCAGCCGGGCCGCCGGGCCGACCGCGCTGGTCACCGACTGGACCCAGCGGGACTCCTCCTTCTGGGGCGCGCTGAAGGTGGAGCGCAACGTAATGCGGCTGATCCTGATGCTGCTGGTGGCCATCGCGGCGATGAACATCATCTCGGGCCTGGTGATGCTGGTGAAGAACAAGGGGCGCGACATCGCCATCCTGCGGACCATGGGGGCCAGCCAGCAGTCCATCCTGCGGATATTCTTCATGGCCGGGGCCTCGGTGGGCGTGCTGGGCACGGCGGCGGGCCTCGCGCTGGGGGTGCTGTTCTGCGCCTACATCGGCCCGATCCAGGGCCTGGTGGAGTCGATCACCGGCCAGACGGTGTTCGCCTCGGACGTCTATTTCCTGTCGCACATCCCTGCCAAGGTCGACTGGAGCGAGGTGTTGATCATCACGTCGTGGGCGCTGGGGATGTCGTTCCTGGCCACCCTGCCGCCGGCCCGGCGGGCCTCGCGGCTCGATCCGGTGGAGGCGCTCCGGTATGAGTGAGCCGGTCCTCTCCATCCGCGGGCTTGAGCGCACCTATGTCACTGGCGCCGGGCGGCTGCCGGTGCTGAAGGGCGTCGACCTGGACGTGGCCCCGAGCGAGATCGTCGGGCTGATCGGGCCGTCGGGATCGGGCAAGTCATCGCTGCTGCACGCCGCGGGCCTGCTGGAGCGTCCGGACGGCGGGCGAATCGTGATCCAGGGCCGCGACTGCTCGGACCTCGCGGACGGGCCGCGCACGCGGGTGCGGTTGGCCACCATCGGCTTCGTCTACCAGTTCCACCACCTGCTGCCGGAATTCTCGGCCCTCGACAACGTGGCCCTGCCGCAGATGATCGCCGGCGCCACGCGCAAGGCGGCGCGGGATCGGGCGGAGCAGCTACTGGGCGAGCTGGGGCTGGCCGACCGCGTGCATCACCAGCCCGCGCAGCTGTCCGGCGGCGAGCAGCAGCGCGTGGCGGTGGCCCGCGCGCTCGCCAACTCGCCGCGCCTGTTGCTGGCCGACGAGCCTACAGGCAACCTGGACCCCACGACCTCGGGCGCGGTGTTCGAGAACATCCAGGCCCTGGCGCGCAAGACCGGCGTGGCGGCGGTGATAGCCACCCACAACCTGGACCTGGCCCGCCACATGGACCGGGTCCTGGCGCTCAAGGACGGGCACCTGGAGGAGCGCAGGCCTTGATCCGCAGGGCCTGGCTCCCGTGGCTGGGCGCCGTGGTCGCCGGGCTGGCGGTCGGCGTGGGAGTCTCCCACATCGGGCGTGACGCGGATTTCGTGGATTTCGAGGCGGGCATGACCGCGCGGGGCGAGCTGGCGGCCGCCCTGGACGGCACGCCCAGCGGGGCGTTCGCGCGGACGGACGCGATGGTGGTGGCGCCGCTCTATACGGTGGTGGCGACGGACGGGCGGGTGTGCCGGGCGTTCCGGGCCAAGCGGGGTCCAGAGGCTTACGAGGCGGCGGCCTGCCGAGAGGGGGACGAGTGGCGCGTGATCGTGCTGGCGACGGTGGCGGACCCGCCAGCGGACTTCGCCCAGGGGCCGCGAGCCCAGCCGGTCTCGGTGATGGACACCATCGACGCGCTACGGCCCGACAAGCCGCTGTCGGGTCCGGCGGAATGGGCGCTGATCGTGGGCGACTGGCGGGCCTCGGCGGACTAGGACCGGGCTGGGACAGAGGAGACGTTGATGGACACGCGCAAGCTGGGGGGGCAGGGCCTGGAGGTCTCGGCGCTGGGCCTGGGCTGCATGGGCATGAGCGCGGCCTATGGTCCGCCGCCGCCGGAGGAGCAGTCGATCGGCGTGATCCGGCGTGCTGTCGACCTGGGCGTCACCTTCATCGACACCGCCGAGATGTATGGACCCTTCGCCAACGAGAAGCTGGTGGGGAAGGCGCTGAAGGGGCTGCGCGACCGGGTGGCCATCGCCACCAAGTTCGGTTTCGTCCTGCCGACCCCGGCGACGGGCACGGCCACGGACAGCCGACCTGAGCACATCCGCGAAGTCTGTGATGCCTCGCTGCAGAGGCTGGGCGTCGAGGTCATCGACCTGTTCTACCAGCACCGTGTGGACCCCAAGGTTCCGATCGAGGACGTGGCCGGGGCGGTGGGCGAGCTGATCCAGGCCGGCAAGGTGCGGTATTTCGGCCTGTCGGAGGCCGGGCCACAGACCCTGCGGCGCGCCCATGCCGTATGCCCGGTGAGCGCCCTGCAGACGGAATACTCCCTGTGGAGCCGCGATCCGGAGGCGGAGATCATCCCGACGTGCCGCGAGCTGGGGGTGGGTTTCGTGCCCTACAGCCCGCTGGGGCGCGGCTTCCTGACCGGCCAGATCAAGGACCCGGGGGCGCTGGCGGACAACGATTTCCGCCGCCGCGCGCCGCGATTCGTGGGCGAGGCGCTGGAGCGCAACCTCGGGCTCGTGGCGACCGTGGAGCGGCTGGCCAGCCGGAAGGGCTGCACGCCGGCCCAGCTGGCGCTCGCCTGGCTGCTGCACCAAGGGCCGGACATCGTTCCCATTCCGGGCACCACCAAGGCCGCGCGGCTGGAGGAGAACCTCGCGGCCACGGAGGTCGAACTGCCGCCCGCCGAACTCGCCGAGATCGCCGCGGCCATTCCGGAGCCGGAGGGTGGGCGCCTGGACGCGCGGAGCCTGGCCATGACCGGTCTTTGACGGGGCGGCGCAATTCGGCTCTCCTGCGAAGCCTGGGGTAGGAGACCGATCGATGACCACGACGATTGAGGCGCCCGCGCACGTGCCGCCCGCGCTTTTCTGGGACCACGATCCGAACGTCTTCGCCCAGGAGATGGACGACCCGTTCCTGGCGATCAGCCGGCTGCACGACGGCCCGGACATCATCTGGGCGGCCCAGGCAGGGAGAGCCAAGCGGGGCGCGTGGCTGGCCACCCGGCACGCCCTGGTCCAGGAGATATTCCTCGATCCGGTGCGGTTCTCCAGCCTGGATTCCTCCGGCGTGCAGACCCAGCTCGGCGTGGACTGGAAGTTGCTGCCGCTGGAGGTCGATCCTCCGGAGCACGGGGACTACCGGCTGATCCTCCAGCCGTGGTTCCAGCCCGCCGCCATCAAGGCCATGGAAGCCGGCATGCGCCGCGGCGCCGAGGAGATCATCGCCAGCTTCGAGGACAGGGACGGCTGCGAGTTCATCAGCGAGTTCGCCCAGCTGTTCCCGTCCTATGTGATCCTGGAGCTAATGAACCTGCCCCGTGACATGCTGCCCACCTTCCTCAAGTGGGAGAGCGCTTTCATCCACGCCAAGAGCATCGATGAGCGCGCCGTGGCGGTCCGCAAGATTGCCAGCTACATGGCGGATTTTCTTGAGGAACGCCGCCGGGGTCCGCGTCGGGACGACGTCATCCAGGCGATCCTGGAGGCGCAGATCCGCGGGCGGCCGCTGACGCAGGCCGAGATCATGGGGCTGACCATGATCCTTTACACAGGCGGCCTGGACACCGTGCTCTCCAGCCTGGGCTGGTATTTCCGCTACCTGGCCACCGACCAGGCGCTGCAGGCGCGGCTTCGCGAGAATCCGCAGGACATCCCTCAGGTGGTCGACGAACTGCTGCGCGCGTACGGCGTCGTGGGACGGCCGCGCACGGTCACTCAGGACATGGTGTTCCACGGGGTGGAGATGAAGAAGGGCGACGTGGTGATGGCGCCCGGCTGGCTGGCTGGCCGCGACCCGCACCAGTATCCCGACCCGCACCGGATCGATCCCGACCGCAAGCCCCGGCACCTGACCCTGGCGACGGGCCCGCACAATTGCGTGGGCAGCCACCTGGCCAAGCGGGAGATCAAGATCGTGCTGGAGGCCTTCCTGTCGCGGTTCGAGAACATCCGCCTGGCGCCGGGGGAGACGGCCTCGTGGCAGACGACGGGGGTGTGGTCGGTGACCCGGCTGCCGCTGGTGTGGGACCGCATCCAGGCCTGAGCGATCTATCGTCGCGCGTCAGCCAGCGCCTTGTTCAGGCGGCTCAGCGCCGCGCCGGCGACCTTCATCTTGTCGTAAGCCAACCTGCCGCGCACCTCGACGATGTGCTCGCCGAGCTGGGCGGTCCACAGGCCGGCCACCCCGCCTGTGTCCAGCACCCAGATACGACCGAATTCGAACCCGTTGCGGCCACCCACCGGAACCGGACCTGGGTCGATCTTCGCGGTTGGGAAAGCCCTCCGCGCTTCGGGGAGAGCGGCCTCGAACCAGCTCTGGGCGGTCTCCGAGGGTCGCCGGATGGCATAGAGGCTGATACCCAGTTCATCGGCGCCGTAGTCGCATTGCAGCGCAAGGTGCTCGAACTCGCCGTTGTGGACGGAGAGTGCACCCAGCCGGAATTCCCCCAGCGTCTCCGGGCAGACGAAGCCCGAGCTCGCGAGGCGTGGAGCCCTGCTGCCGGTGGCGAGGAAATAGCGACCGTCCGGCCCGTAAAGCTTGGCGGGCTTTTCGCCCTTCGGGGTGGGACCGAAGATGTGGGACATCAAGCCGGACTGGCTGGGTCGGAAGAGAGTGACGGCGTCGCCGACCCGGTCGTAGAGCGCGATAGGGGCCGAGGAGCCGTCCAGCAGGCCGAGCAAGTCCTTACGCAGAACGCTTTCGGAGGGCTCGCCGGTATAGAGCTGGAATAGAAAGTCACCTGCCTCATTGCGAGCGAGGAGAAGGTAGTCCTTCCCACCTTCGCCGTCGTCCTGCGACGTCAGGTAGATCGTCATCCCCTGCACCTCGGACTTCATCCAGCGTATCGGCGTGTCGCCGTCGCCCGCCATGACGTTGATCGTCTCGCCTTCGACCGCCAGTTCATAGCTCACGCACCGCGACGCCCTGGTCAGGTCCGGCGTGGGTTTTCGCAGGGCCTCAGCCGCGACTTTGCTGACCGCCATCCTCTGGCCCTCGCTCAAGACGTCCGGAAGCGCCCAAGGCTGGCCTCCGCCACTGAGCGGGCCGGCGCAGGGCTGAGCGGCGGCGGCGCCGGCCAGCAAACAGAACAAGCCCGCCAGGGGTAAAAGCCAGCGCATCGCGATCCTCCCTCCGCCAAAACAAGCCATACTATTAGCCGCTTGACGATGAGAACAAAAGAGGAATAAGAACGAAAGCGGAACGGAAATGAGTTCTCCACAGGCCGCCCACAGAAGGAGCTTTCGGATGGTTCGTTTGGCGAGGGAATCGCTGGCCTTTGTCTCGGTGGCCGGTTTTGTCTGGATGATGGTGCAGGTCGCCGGCGCCGTGGCCTGACCAAGATGCGGATGGGAGAACAGGCGTTGAGCGATGGAGCCCCAGAGAAAGCCGGGCAGGGCTTCGTCCATCTTCGCGTCCGTTCCGCCTATTCGCTGCTGGAAGGCGCCATCAAGGCCGAGGTGATCGGGACCCTGGCTCGCGAGGCCGGGATGCCGGCCGTGGCCCTGGCCGACCGGGCCAACCTGTTCGGGGCCCTGGAGTTCTCGGTGGTGACCAAGGGGGTCGGCGTGCAGCCGATCATCGCCTGCGCCCTGCCGGTGACCGGGATCGGCGAGCGGGCGGGCGACCGCTGGGCAAAGACGCCGACTGTCGTGCTGCTGGCGCAGACCGAGGCGGGCTATCTCAACCTCTGCGAACTGTCCTCGGGGGCCTATCTGGAGGTCGACCCGACGGAGGAGCCCAACGTCTCCTGGTCCAAGGTCCGCGCGCATGCCGAGGGGCTGATCCTGCTCTCCGGCGGGCCGGACGGTCCCGTGGACGGGCTGCTGGCTGCAGGCAAGATCAAGGAGGGCCGGGCGGCCCTGTCGGAGATGCACGAGGTGTTCGGGGACCGGTTCTATGTGGAGCTGCAGCGCCACGGCCTGGCCTCGGAAGCCGCCGCCGAGCCGGAGCTGGTGGCTTTCGCCTATGAGAACGACGTGCCGCTGGTCGCCACCAACGACGTCTACTTCAAACAGGCCAAGATGCACCAGGCGCACGACGCCCTGCTTTGCATCGCCGACGGCGCCTTCATCGGCCAGGACGAGCGCCGCCGTGTGACGGCCGAGCACTTCTTCAAGTCGCCGGCCGAGATGCGCGCCCTATTCGCCGACCTGCCGGAGGCGTGCGACAATACCCTGGACATCGCCCGCCGCTGCGCCTTCACGGTCCACAAGCGCGACCCGATCCTGCCGCGCTATCCCACCGACGCCGGCCGCACGGAGGCCGACGAACTGGCTCACCAGGCGCGCGAGGGGCTGAAGCTGCGGATGGCGCGCGGCCAGGCGAACGCCTTTCCCCCTGCGGAGTACGAGGCCCGCCTGGAGCGGGAGCTGTCGGTGATCTCCCAGATGGGTTTCCCCGGCTACTTCCTGATCGTGTCGGACTTCATCAAGTGGGCCAAGGCGCGCGGCATCCCGGTGGGGCCGGGGCGCGGCTCGGGCGCGGGCTCGCTGGTGGCCTATTCGCAGACCATCACCGACCTCGATCCGCTGCGCTACGGCCTGCTGTTCGAACGGTTCCTGAACCCGGAGCGGGTGTCGATGCCCGACTTC
>CANJKG010000054.1 GCA_947474775.1 Caulobacteraceae bacterium
CGCGCGTCGATCCCCAGCACCGCGCGAACTTCGTCGCTCAGCGGGATGGACTTCAGCTTGCGCGGGAAGACCCCGCCTCCCTTCGAGATCAACGCCTTGTCATAGTCCTCCCAGCTGGAAACCGGCAGGTCGAACAGGCGGCGGCGTTCCTCCCAGCTGGCGGCCGGGTCGGGATCGGGATCGAGGAAGATGTGGCGGTGGTCGAAGGCGGCCAGCAGGCGGATCTGCTTCGAAAGCAGCATGCCGTTGCCGAACACGTCGCCCGACATGTCGCCCACCCCGATCACCGTGAACGGCTCGGCCTGGATGTCCTTGCCCAGCTCGCGGAAGTGGCGCTTGATCGCCTCCCAGGCGCCGCGGGCGGTGATGCCCATGGCCTTGTGATCGTAGCCGGCCGACCCGCCGGAGGCGAAGGCGTCGCCCAGCCAGAAGTCGTAGGATTCGGCCAGCGCATTGGCGATGTCGGAGAAGCTCGCCGTGCCCTTGTCGGCGGCCACCACCAGATAGGGATCGTCGCCGTCGTGGATCACCACGCCCGGCGGATGGACCACCTTGCCCGCCGGCGACAGGTTGTCGGTGAGGTCCAGCAGGCCGCGCAGGAAGGTCTGGTAGGCGGCCACGCCCGCCGCCCGGGTCGCGTCCGGCGCGCCGTCGCGAGGCAGGGCCTTGGGGAAGAAGCCGCCCTTGGCGCCCACCGGCACGATCACCGCGTTCTTCACCTGCTGGGCCTTCACCAGCCCCAGCACCTCGGTGCGGAAGTCATCGCGCCGGTCGGACCAGCGCAGGCCGCCCCGCGCCGCCGGGCCGAACCGCAGGTGGACGCCCTCGACGTCCACGCCCCAGACGAAGATCTCCCGATAGGGCTTGGGCGCCGGCAGGTCGGCGAGCTCGCGGCTGGCCACCTTGAAGCTGATGTAGGGCTTGGGCGCCCCATCGGGCCCCGGCTGATAGAAATTGGTCCGCTGGATCGCCTGCACTAGCAGGGCCAGCCGGCGCAGCGCCCGGTCGTCGTCCAGGGCCGGCACCTGCTGAAGCGCCTCGGTGATCTCGCCCATCACCCGCTTGCCGGCGGCCTCGCGCGCCGCCAGGTCGCCCGCGAAGGCCGGATCCAGCCGGGTGCGGAACAACTCCAGGATCAGGCGGCTGACGCCCGGGTTGCAGGCCAGCGCCGCCTCCTGCACGCGCTGGGTGGGATCGAGGCCGGACTGCTGGCGATAGCGCGCCAGGGCTCGGATCAAGGCGGCGTCGCGCCATGGGGCGCCCAGCTCCATGACCAGCCGGTTGAAGCCGTCGTTCTCCGTCAGACCGGTCCAGACCGCGACTACGGTGTCCTCGAAAACCTGCCTGATGTCCTCGAACACCAGCCGTGCGCCGCGCGGGTCCTCGATCTCGAAGTCGTGGATCCAGATCGGCGGCTCGCCCGGCCGGCCGACCGGAAAGCCGGCCTCCGCCTGGGCCTTCAGGCCCATGTGGTCGAGGATCGGCAGGACATCGGCCAGCGGGATAGGCGCGCCGCGCCGATAGAGCTTGAAGCGGAACTGCAATGGATTGTCCGTCGGCAGACGATAGGCCCGGACCTTCAGCGCCTCGTCCGGCGCGAAGGCCTCCATCACCGCCACATCGGCGAGGGCTTCCGCGGCGGTGAAACGGTCGCGGTAGCCGGCTGGGAAGGCGTCGCGGCGCAGGGCGAGGGTCTCGGCCACATCCTCCGGCGTCCGCCCGCTCGCGCGGACGGCGGCGGCGAAACGGTCGCCCCAGGTGTAAGCCGCCTCGGAGATCGCCGCCTCCAGGGCGCGCAGGTCCGGCCAGCGGCGGGGGCCGACCGTGAAGCCGATCACATAGTGGACGCGCGCGAGCGGCGCCTCAGAGAAGCTCGGATAGGCCGCCGAGACTCGTCCGCCGTAGCCCTGGGCCAGGATCTGGCCCGCCTGCGCCGACAGGTCGGAATCGTAACGGTCCCGCGGCAGGAACAGGAGCACGGCCGCGAACCGCCCGAACGGATCGCGGCGCTCGAACAGCCGCACCCTGGGCCGATCCTCGAGGTGGAGCACACCCAGCGCCTGCTCAAGCAGCTCGACCTCGGTCATCTGGAAGAGTTCGTCGCGCGGATGGTTCTCGACGATAGTCCGCAGGCGCTTCTCGTCGTGCCCGCCAGCCGCCACTAAGGCCCGTGCGCGCTCCAGTACGTGGGCCACCTTCGCCCGGACCAGCGGCACGGCGTCCGTCGGCTGATCATAGGCCTCGACGGTGAACAGGCCCACGAAGCGGACTTCGCCAACCGGACGCCCGTCGGGTCCGTAGCGCTTGATCCCCACGTAGTCCATGTAGGCCCGCCGGTGGACGCGGCTGCGCAGGTTGGACTTGGCCACCGTCAGCGCCGGATCGGCGGCCAGTCGCTCAGCCACCTGGCCGGTGAGCACCGCAGGCTCATGGGCCCGCCTCAGGACCATCCGCTCCGGATCGCGCAGGACGCCCAGGCCGTCGGTGGGCCGGTAAAGCGGCTCCAGGGCCGCGTAGCCGCCGCTTTTCAGCCGCGGGTATTCATAGATTCGCGCGCCCAGGAAAACGAAGTGCTCCGCCTGCAGCCAACTGAGGAAGGCCACCTCCTCTTCGCGCGCGGGGCTCGGCGGGGCTGCCGCCTGAAGTTCGGCCAGGGTGCGGCCCATCAGCGCCAGCATGGCCTGGAAGTCGTCCACCGCCAGGCGCACGTCGCTCAGCGTTTGGGCCACCCCGCGCGCCAGGACCGCCTCGCGGTCCGCGCCCACCGGGTCCAGGATCACCTGGATCATGGACTCCTTGCTGAGACGCCCCGTCTCGCCGCGCAGGCCCGCACGGTCGCGGCGGACCTCGACGATGGGATGGAACATGGCGCGCACGGACAGGCCCTGGGCCGAGATCTCGCCCATGACGCTGTCCACCAGGAAGGGCGCGTCATCCTGCACGATCTCCAGCCGGTCGAGCCCACCGGCGCGCTCGCCGATCGCCGGGACGACGCGGATGGCCGGGCTCCGGCCCCGACGCTTGCCGGCGAAGGTCCAGAAGTCGGCGAGGTTCGCCGCCAGGTCGGCCTGCGACAGTTCCCGCGTCTCGTCGATGGCCGCATCGGCGGCGGCCTGGCTCGCGAACGCGCGGGCGGCGGCGGTCTTTCCGATCCTGGCGACCACCTCCCGGACGAGGCCCGACTGCCAGCGGGACAGGCGGTTCATGAGGTGTGTCTCGCCAAACGAGGACGCCGCCGGAGGAGAGTATCCGGCGGCGTGTGGCTTCGCCGTGGGGGGGCGGCGAAGCGCGCTCTGCTCGTTGCGCCCGGGGGGATGGGGGGAGGGCGCAAGAGCCGCGACCTGTGTGATCGCGACCTATCCTAGATAGGTGCGGCGCGACGGACTTAAAGGCCCGCATGATCTAACCTCCCGCTTTTCGCCGCCTCGTGGGCTTCGGCCGCGTCGCGGCCGGGGACAGCGTGGGCCTGCTGGCCGCCAGCTGCAGCGGGTCGCCGTCGGCCGACAGCAGCACCGCCACCCAGCGGCCACCCTCGAATTGCGCGCAGATCACCATGATCATCACCGTCAGCGGGGTGGACAGGAACGCGCCCGTCAGCCCCCACACGGCGCCCCAGAAGGCCAGCGCCAGCAGCACCACCACCGGATCGATGTTCAGGCTGCGGCTCTGCATCCGGGGCTGCACCACATTGCCCACGAACATGGTTATGGCCTGCAGCACCACGAACAAGGTGATCGCCTGCCAGTAGCTGTCGAATTGAACGAGGGCGAAGATCGGCGGCGCGGCCACCGCCACGACGCCGCCCACCACCGGGATGTAGGACGCCAGGAAGATCAGGAAGGCCCAGAACAGGGCGTTGTCGAGGCCCATCGCCATCATCGCCAGCCAGGAGGCCACCGCGATCATCAGTCCGGTCACCGTCTGCACCCAGAGATACTGCTCCACCCCGTCACGGATGCGCAGGAAGGCGCCCACGAAGTCCTGGCGTTCCTCGCGGACGGGGAACAGCCCCACCACCTTGCGCTCCCAGCCGCGCCGCGAGGCGATCAGGAAACCCAGGTAGACCAGCACGAAAGCCGCCGTGGAGGTGAAGCCCTGCAGGCCGCGGGCCGCCTGGCCCAGATACTTGCCGGCGTCGAGCTGATGGATCATCTGGTTGAGGGTCGGCGGCGTCTGCGCGCCCGCCATCGCCGCTGCCTGGGCGATTAGCCTGTCGAGCTTGGGAACATAGGCCACCAGCTGGGTGATGAAGCCGGCGGCGTTGTCGGCCACGAAGAAAGCCGCACCGCCGAAGAGGGCCACCGACAGCACGATCGCCAACGGCAGGGCCGCGCGCCTGGGCAGAAGCGGCAACCGGCGCTGCAGCACCCTGGCGAAGCCGTCGACCATCACCGCCAGGAAGACGGCCAGCGCCAGCGGCGCCAGGATGTCCGCCAGCAGGTATAGCGCCGCCCCGCTGGCGATCACCGCCAGGACGACCAGTGCAGCGCGCGTGGTGGTGGATTCTTGCGAAGCGGGCATGGGACTCGCGTTTTTTTGCGCGGCGACTGTTCCCGGCGTCGCACCCACCGTCAATGCGCCCTTACGGTGAAGGTTCCGAGACGCCCGTCCCTGGCGGCGCGGCGCGAGCCCAGCTAAGCGTGAGCCGGGCGCACGAAAAGGAGCTTGGCGATGGCGGATGATGGCGTGCTGATCGGGTTCTCCGACAAGCCCGAGATGCTGCGGCTGGACCGCGCCAACCGCCACGGCCTGGTGGCCGGCGCCACCGGCACCGGCAAGACGGTGACCTTGCAGGTGCTTGCCCAGGGCTTCTCCGACGCCGGCGTTCCGGTGTTCGCCGCCGACGTGAAGGGCGACCTCTGCGGCGTGTCTTCTCCCGGCCAGCCCAATGAGAAGATGCTCGCCCGCGCCCAGGCCATGGGTCTGACATTGGAGCCGCGGGCCGCCCCGGTGGTGTTCTGGGACCTGTTCGGCCTGGCCGGCCACCCGGTGCGCGCCACCGTCTCCGAAATGGGCCCGCTGCTGATCTCCCGCATGCTGGAGCTGAACGACGTCCAGGAGGGCGTGCTCTCGGTGGTGTTCCGCGCCGCCGACGAGGAAGGCCTGCTGCTGCTCGACCTCAAGGACCTGCAGGCCGCGCTGGCCTACGCCGCCGAGAACGCCAAGGAGCTGGGCGCCCGCTACGGAAACGTCTCCCCGGCCACGGTGGCCACGGTGCAGCGCAAGCTACTGGTGCTGGAGGACCAGGGCGGCGGCGGCCTGTTCGGCGAGCCGGCCCTGGCGCTGAGCGACCTCATGCGCACCGACGGCTCCGGCCGCGGCTACGTCAACATCCTGGCGGCCGACAAGTTGATCGCCTCGCCCCGGCTCTACGCCACCTTCCTGCTGTGGCTGCTCAGCGAGCTGTTCGAGGAGCTGCCGGAGGTCGGAGACCCCGAGAAGCCGCGGCTGGTGTTCTTCTTCGACGAGGCCCACCTGCTGTTCCGCGACGCTCCCAAGCCTCTGCTGGAGAAGGTGGAGCAGGTGGTCCGCCTGATCCGCTCCAAGGGGGTCGGCATCTATTTTGTCACCCAGAACCCCGCCGACATCCCGGAGACCGTGCTTGGCCAGCTGGGCAACCGGGTGCAGCACGCGCTTCGCGCCTACACCCCCATCGACCAGCGCGGCCTGCGGGCCGCCTCCGACAGCTTCCGCCCCAACCCGGCCTTCGACACCGCCGAGGCGATCCAGGGTCTGGGCGTGGGCGAGGCCCTGGTCTCGGTGCTGGACGAGCGCGGCGCGCCCACGGTGGTGCAGAAGACCATGATCCGCCCGCCGGTCTCGCGGCTGGGGCCGATCACCCCGGCCGAACGCGCCGGGATCATGGGCCAGAGCCCGGTGCGGGGCCTCTACGACGTGGCCAGGGACCGCGAGTCCGCCTTCGAGATGCTGAAGGGCCGCGCGGCGGAGAAGGCCGAACCAACCCAGGCGCCGGAACCGCCTGCGCCGACCTCATCGCCCTGGGGCGACGAGCCACAGCGCCGCCCGGCCCCGCGCGCCTCCACCCGCCAGGGCATGGGCGAGGCCTTCGCCAAGTCCATGCTGCGCACCATCGGCAGCCAGGTCGGCCGCGAACTGATCCGCGGCGTGCTGGGCGGATTGGCTGGAGGGACTCGACGTCGGCGGCGGTATTAGCGCGGCGGCATGCGGATGGCGCCGTCCAGACGGACATATTCGCCGTTGAAGTAGCCGTTGCGGATCATCTCCAGCGCCAGCGAGGCGTACTCGTCCGGATTGCCGAACCGCTTGGGGAACGGCACCGAGGCCGCCAGCACCGCCTGCACATTGGGCGGGGCGCCTTTCATCAAGGGGGTGTCGAAGATGCCCGGCAGGATCACGTTGGCGCGGATGCCGTCGTTCATCAGGTCCCGGGCCACCGGCAGCAGCATGCCCAGGATGCCGCCCTTGGACGCGGAATAGGCCGCCTGACCCACCTGGCCGTCCAGGGCCGCCACCGAGCCGGTGCTGACGATCGCGCCCCGCTCGCCGGATTCACCCAGGGGCTCAAGGTCCAGCATGCCCTTCGCCGACTTGGCGATGCAGCGGAAGGTGCCCACCAGGTTCACCTGGATGATCCTGTTGAAGATCTCGAGCGGGAAATGCTTGGTCTCGCCGGTGGTCTTGTCCCGGCTGGCGGTCTTCACCGCAGCCCCGATGCCGGCGCAGTTGACCAGGATGCGCTCCTGCCCGTGGGCGGCGCGGGCCTTGGCGAAGGCGGCGTCGACCTCCTCGTCGGAGGTGACGTCGACCTTGCAGAAGACGCCGCCGATTTCCTTGGCGGCAGCCTCGCCGATCGGCTCGTTCATGTCGAAGATCGCGACCTTCACACCGTGGGCGGCGAGCGCGCGGGCAGTGGCCGCGCCGAGGCCGGATGCGCCGCCTGTGACGACGGCGGCGACGGAGGAGTTCAGTTCCATGGACCTATGGCTCCGGTTTGTCGTTAGGTGGGTCTGGAGTGTCGCTGGAGCCTTAAACCGATGAGCCCCCACGAGAAAGCATCACCCGACGTCAACCAGCCGCTGGGCCCGCAGGCCCTGACGCCGGCGGTGATCCGGGTGAACGAGAAGCG
Source organism: Caulobacteraceae bacterium (assembly GCA_947474775.1). Classification (GTDB taxonomy): domain Bacteria; phylum Pseudomonadota; class Alphaproteobacteria; order Caulobacterales; family Caulobacteraceae; genus Phenylobacterium. The sequence continues at coordinate 7,109 of CANJKG010000054.1, forward strand.
CGTGGCCACCGGCTTCTGGCCGAAGATCCGCCGCACGGCCGCGAAGATCCCGTTCGCCGCCCAGGCCCTGTCGGTCTGGTTCTGCGCCCGCGACCCGCTCACGCCTTTCCGGGCGCGGGCGATGATGATGGCGGCGCTGGCCTATTTCGTCATTCCCACCGACGTGATCCCCGACTTCATCGCCGGGCTGGGTTTCACCGACGACGCGGCGGTGTTCGCCACCCTGCTGACCCTGGTGGGCCGTCACCTGACGCCGCGGCACAAGCAGGCGGCGAAGGCGGCCATCGACCAGATCCGCCGCGAAAGCTAGAGCCTGATCGGTTCAGATGGAACCATCTGAACCGTGAATCAGGCTCTACGCCTTTGATTGTCGAGCACGATTCAACGATCAGACGATTCCGTCTGATCGCATCGTGCTCTAGCTGTCCGCCTCGGGATCAAGCGCGCGCCGGCGGCCTCGCTCGGCGAGCTGCTGTTCGCGCAGGGTGACGAACAGGGTCGACCCCGCCACCACCACCCCGCCGATGAACGTCCAGAGAGTAGGCACTTCGTGGAAGAAGATGAAGCCGAGGATGGCGGAGAAGATCAGTCGGAAGTAGTCCATCGGCGCCATGGCCGAGGCGTCGCCGACCTGCATGGCCTTGAGGAAGGTGATCTGGGTGACGAGCGCGATCGCCCCGGTGGCGCTGAGCAGCGCCAGGCTTAGCGGATCGGGCCAGACCCATTCCCTCACCGCGAAGGGCGTCAGCAGCAGGGTGCCGAAGGTCATGGACCAGACCATCAGCACGATGGGCGAGGTATCCTTGGTCGTGGCCTTCACGCCGAGCACGACCAGCGCCTGCAGGAAAGCTGCGGTCAGCACGGCAAGGGCCGGAAGGTCCAGCTTGAGGCCAAGGATGGCCGTCGGTCCCAGCATGACGACCACCCCGGCGAACCCGATCAGCACGGCGGCGATGCGCAACGGGCCGGCCTTCTCTCCGAGAAAGATCATGGCCATCGGCGCCAGCCACAGGGCGCGGGTGAAAACTAGGCCGTTCGCGGCCGCCAGCGGCATCTCCGCGAAGGCGTAGAATGTCAGCAGGATGGAGATGGTGTTCGCCACCACACGGAAGGTCATCAGCAGCGGCCGCGTGGTGCGATAGGCCTCGCCACGAAGCCTCAGGATCACCGGGATCATCAGGATCAGGCCGGCGGCGTGCCGGTAGAAGCCTTGCACGGCGGGCGGGTAGTGCTCGCCGGTGAACTTCACGATGCACGCCATCAGCGAGAAGGTGGCCGTCGATGACAGCATCCACAGCGCGCCCTCGGCGTTGGGGCTGAGCCGGAAGCCGATCGACCTTTGCGACGTCCTCCTGGCCATCAGGCGACGGTCACCACCACCTTACCCAGCGCCTTGCGGCTTGCCAGGTGGGCGATGGCGTCGGCGCCGCGTTCCAGCGGAAACCGCTCCGAGACGTGGGGTCTGATCCTCCCCTGATCGTAGAGCGCCATCAGCTCGGCGACGTTGCGCCGGTTGGCCTCCGGATCGCGGGCCCGCCAGGCGCCGAAGAAGACGCCAACGATGGAGCAACCCTTCAGCAGGGTCAGGTTGAGCGGGATGCGCGGGATGTCGCCGGCGGCGAATCCGATCACCAGGAAACGTCCGCCCCAGGCTATGGACCGCAGCGCCGGCTCGGCGTAGTCGCCGCCCACCGCGTCATAGATCACGTCGGCGCCGTCCCGCCCACAGGCCTCCTTGAACATCGCCCCCAGGGCCTTGCGGCCGTCCGCATCGAACGGGCCGGCGCCATAGACCACCGTCGCGTCGGCGCCCTGGCTCTTGCAGAAGTCAGCCTTCTCCTGGCTGGAAACGGCGGCGACCACCCGCGCGCCCATGGCCTTGCCCAGCGCGATAGCGCTGACGCCCACGCCGCCGGCGGCCCCCAGCACCAGCAGGGTCTCGCCGGCCTGGAGCTGCGCCCGGTCCTTCAGCGCGTGATAGCTGGTCCCGAAGGTCAGCATGAAGGCCGCCGCCTCGTCGAAGGGCATGGCGTCGGGAATCTTCGTCAGGCCGGTCTCCGGCACGGCGATGTATTCGGCCATGCCGCCGCAGGAGAACCCGCCCAGCACCCGGTCGCCCGGCTTCACCAGCGTGGCGCCTTCGCCGACGGCTTCCACCACACCCGCGAACTCCCCGCCCGGCGAAAAGGGGCGCGGCGGCTTCGACTGGTACTTGTCCTCGATCATCAGCACGTCGGGGAAGTTCACCCCGCAGGCGCGGATGCGGACCAGCACACCGCCAGGCCCCGGGCTGGGCGTCGGCGCCTCCTCCAGGACCAGCGTCTCCGGACCGCCCGTGACCTTGCTCAACAGGGCCTTCATCGCCTGCGTCTCCATCCATGTGCTGGGAAGGGCGCTCGGCTTGCAGCGACGACCCCGTTCCATCCCGGTTGACCTCGGATCAACCGGGACAGGGCATATCCTACGGCCGGGACCGGTGGAAGCCGCGCGGGTGATTTGGCGCGGACGCCCGGCTCACCTATATTGGCCGGCTCCGAACGGACTGGAAAACCCCTTGGGCGTGACACTCGACCTTACGCGCGCGGCCGCCGCCGCGGCGCCGGCGGCGCTGAACCTCTCCGGCCTGGCGCGGCCGGAGCTGGCGGCCGCCCTGATCGAGGCTGAGGTCGTGCGTCCGGAGAAGGCCCGCATGCGCGCCGGCCAGCTGTGGCGCTGGATCCACCACTACGGCGTCACCGACTTCGCGGCCATGACCGACGTGGCCAAGGAAACCCGCGCGGCGCTCGCCGAACACTTCGTCCTGGCCCGGCCAGAGGTGGTGGAGCGCCAGGTCTCCCGCGACGGCACCCGCAAGTGGCTGATCCGCATGGGCCCCGGGATCGAGGTGGAGACGGTCTACATCCCCGACGTGGGCCGCGCTGGCGCCCTGTGTGTCTCCAGCCAGGTGGGCTGCACGCTCAACTGCACCTTCTGCCACACCGGCACCCAGGCCCTGGTGCGTAACCTCACGGCCGCCGAGATCGTCGCCCAGGTGCAGGTGGCCCGCGACGACCTCTCCGAATGGCCGTCCCCCAAGGAGGACCGCCGGCTCTCCAACATCGTCTTCATGGGGATGGGCGAGCCGCTCTACAATCTCGACAACGTGGCCGGCGCCATCGACATCATCGCCGACAACGAGGGGATCGCCATCTCGAGGCGGCGGATCACCGTGTCCACCTCCGGCGTGGTCCCGGAGCTTGGGCCGCTGGGAACGCGGACCCAGGCGATGCTGGCCATCTCGCTGCACGCCACCAACGACGCACTGCGCGAGCAGCTGGTGCCGCTGAACAAGAAGTATCCGTTGGCGGAGTTGATGGCGGGGATCCGCGCCTATCCGGGTCTTTCGAACGCCCGGAGGGTGACCTTCGAGTATGTCATGCTGAAGGGCGTAAACGACAGCCCGGCCGAGGCCCGCGCCCTGGTCCAGCTGCTCAAGGGCATCCCCGCCAAGGTGAACCTGATCCCGTTCAACCCATGGCCCGGCTCGACCTACGCGTGCTCGGACTGGGGGACCATCGAGGCCTTCGCCGCCATCCTCAACCGCGCCGGCTACGCCTCGCCGATCCGCACGCCCAGAGGCCGCGACATCCTCGCCGCCTGCGGCCAGCTCAAGAGCGAGAGCGAGAAGGTCCGCGCCAGCGCGAGGCGGGCGGCCAAGGCCTGACTCTTCTCGGCGCTGTCCACGCTCGCGGGGAGCGGACGCGGCGTGCTAACCATGCGCTTCCACGGGGGAGCCTCACATGCCGACACCGTCTCCGGAGATCCAGGCCTTCGCCACGGGGTTTCCGATCACCCTCCTGCACGCCGTCGTCGCGCTGGCGATCCTGTTCGCCGCCGCCGCCCTCTACATCCTGCTGACGCCGCATCGCGAGATCGCCCTGATCCGCGAGGGCAACAACGCCGCGGCCTTGTCGCTGGGCGCAGTGCTTGTCGGCCTGGCCATCCCCCTGGGCATTTCGCTGAAGGCCTCCACCACGCTCATTGAACTGGCTCTGTGGGGCGTTTCGGTCGTGATCGTCCAGCTGCTGATCTTCCGGCTGGTGGACATGACGCTTCGCGGCCTGCCCAGGCGTATCCAGGACGGCGAGATGGCGGCGGCCACCCTGCTAGGCGCCGCCAAGCTGGCCACCGCCCTGATCCTCGCCGCCGCCGCCGCCGGCTGAACCCTTGATGCCCGACCGTCGGACCCCGCCTCGCCTGAAGGGGCGTTGATGCATTTCCCCCGGCTGCCCGATTGGCTGGTCTATGCGGCGGTGGTCGTGGCCCTGCTGCTGGCCGCAATCGGCCGCCAGGAGCGCGCCGACGCCCCGCCCCCGCCGCCGCCGGCGCCGGAACTGGAAGGCGAGGTCCTGGGCCCAGCCTCCCCCTTCGATCCGGCCGTGGAGGTCGAGGTGTCGGACAAGACCCAGCCGGGGATCGGCACGGCCTTCTCGGTCGCCGACGACGGGGTCTGGATAACCGCCCGCCATGTGGTCGAGGGCTGCAGGACCGCCGCTGTGGTGGTGGCGCCCGGCCGCGGGGTGGCGGCCAAGGTCCATATCGATCCGAGCGGGGAGGCGGCGCTGCTGATCACCGATGGCGGCGCGCCCGCCCTGCCGCTGGCGCTGCGCGGGGGGCTGCGGCGGGGCGAGCGGGCTTATCATCCCGGATATCCGCAGGGCTCCCCCGGCGAGGCGACCTCGCGGCTGCTGGGTCGCGAGACCCTGGTGGTGAGGGGCCGCGGCGCGCGCACCGAGCCGGTCCTGGTCTGGGCCGAGACCGGACGCACCGACGGCCTGGACGGCTCGCTGGGCGGGCTTTCCGGGGCCCCGGCCCTGGACTCCGCGGGCCGGGTGATAGGCGTCACCGTCGCCGAGTCGCCCCGGCGCGGCCGGATCTACACCACGGCGCCGGAGACGGTGGCGGAGATGCTGGGCGCCAGCGGCCGGCCGCTGCCCGCGGCCGCCGGGGCGTCGGCGCCGATCACGCCGGAGAACTACGGCCGCATCGCCGACGAACTGCGCCGCAACCTGCGCATCGCCCAGGTGGTCTGCCTCGCGGATTAGCCTAGGCAGCGTCGAATTAGCCGATAACTCTGCCGTCCTGTCTGATCCGGAGCTGGCGAATGACGAAGACCGCGGCGCAGTCCCCGCCCAAACTCCTGCTGTCGGTGAAGCCCTATCTGGAGCGGGAGTCGCTGGCCGCCTTCTTCCTCGGGGTGTCGTCCGGCTTTCCCTACGCCATGATCGGGGCGACCCTGACGACCCGGCTGGCGCAGGACGGGATCGACAAGAAGACGGTCACCGCCTTCGCCCTGGCCTTCCTGGTCTACAATCTGAAGGTTTTCTGGGCCTGGATGGTCGATGGGGTCCGTCTGCCGCTGCTCGGACGGTTGGGCCAGCGCGTGTCGTGGATGCTGCTCTGCGGCTTACTGGTGATCGCTGCGGTGGTGAATCTCGCCCTGGTCGATCCCGGGGCCGACATCGCGACGACCGCTCTGGCCGCCATCCTCGTGGGCGCTGCCGGGGCCACCTTCGACATCGTGATCGACGCCTACCGGATCGAGACGCTCAAGCCCTACCAGCTCGGCGTGGGCTCCGGGATGTCGCAATACGGCTGGCGGATCGGCTCGGCGGCGGCGGGCGCGCTCGCGCTGATTGTCGCCGGTCGGATGGGTTGGAGCGTGGCCTATATCGCCTGCGCGGGCTTCGCCCTGCCGGCGATGTTGACGGCCCTCGTCATGGGCGAGCCGCCGCGCCATCGCGAGCCCACTGCGCGCAAGGGCCTGGCCGAGCTTTGGGCCTCGATCGCCGGACCCTTCGTGGAGTTCTTCCAGCGCAGCGGCGCGTTCCTCGTGCTGCTGTTCATCCTGGTCCACAAGATTGGCGACACCCTGGCGAACCTCACCCTGCGCCTGCTGTTCAACGACCTGGGCTTCACCAACGACGAGATTGCCATCTATGACGTGGGCGTCGGCTTCTGGGCCTATCTGATCGGGGTCTTCATCGGCGGGGTGCTGTACGCGAGGCTGGGCCTGAAGCGGTCGGTCCTGCTGGCCCTGGTGCTGATGGCTGTCTCCAACCTCAGCTTCGCTCTGCTCGCCGCCGCCGGTCATTCGAACCTCGGCATGGCCGGCGCGATCACCTTCGAGAACATCGCCTCGGGTTTCGGCGGGGTGGTCGTGGTGGCCTACTTCTCGGCCTTATGCGACCTGCGGTTCACCGCGGCGCAATATGCCCTGATCTCGGCTGGCGCCAGCGTGGCGGGCCGGCTGCTCACGGGCACGACGGCCGGCGCGCTCATCGAGAGCCTCGGGAACGTGAACTTCTACCTGATCACCACGGTCGCCGCGCTTCCCGGCATCGTGCTGTTCTGGTGGATGAGCCGGGCGGGCCTGGTCGATCTCTCGATCGGCACGGCCGGCAAGGAGCCTGCGTCGGAGGCGTGACGCCCTGGCGCGTCAGCCGGCCTTGGCCCGATGCGGCGTCTCCGCCCAGGCGGAGGTCCAGCGGACGAGGGCGGCGCGCAGGCTGTCCGGCGACAATGGCTTGACCAGGAAGTCGTCCATGCCGGCGGCCAGGCAGGCCTGCCGGTCCTCCTCGAAGGCGTTGGCGGTGAGCGCCACGATCGGCGTGGTCACGCCCCGGGCCCGCAGGCGCGCGGCGGTCTCGGCGCCCGACATGCCGGGCATGCGCATGTCCATCAAGATCAGGTCGTGGGCGCCCACGCGGGCGATCTCCAGGGCCTCGGCGCCGCTGGCCACATGCTCCACGTCGCAGCCCTCGCGCACCAGCAGGGTCTTGGCCAGCAGGGCGTTGATGCTGTTGTCCTCGACCAGCAGGATCCGCGCGCCCGGCGCGGCCGCATCGGCGATACGCTCGTCCTCTGCCGCCGTCGGGCCCTCGGCCTGGGCGCCGGCGGCGATCAGCACCCGCTCGGCCAGGGAGGCGCGGCGGAGCGGCTTGATCAGATAGCCCTGGAAGCCGGCGCGGCGGGCGCGCAGGATCTGGTCGCGTTCGTCCGGCGACAACAGCACGATGATGGCGCGGCCGACGGGAGTCTTCAGGACCCGGCCGGACCGCACCAGGGCCAGGTCAGCCAGGATGACGTCGTCAGGCTTGGTGCGCGCGACCACGACGTCCAGGGACGCTTCCACCACGGCGCGGCCACCACAGGCCTCGATCTGCCGCCGCGCGCCCTCGCGCACGATGTCGCTCGCCGAGACCACGCCCACGATGCGACCGGCCAGCGGCGCGGGGTTGGCCGGCGCGCTCACCCGCACGGCCGCCTCGAACCAGAAAATGGCGCCGCCGCCGGGCGCGCCTTCGACGCCGACCTCCCCGCGCATGGCCCGCGCCAGGCGGCGGGCGATGGCCAGGCCCAGGCCCGCGCCGCCCATCAGCGCATGGGCCCGGTCGGCCTGCGCGAAGGGCTCGAAGATGCGGTTCCGGTCAGCCGGGGCCACGCCGGGCCCGGTGTCCTCGACGGTGAAGCGCAGGCCTGCGCCGTCGGATGTCAGGCACGCCTGCACCAGGACCCCGCCCGAGGGGGTGAACTTCACCGCATTGCCGGCGAAGTTGAGCAGGATCTGGCGCAGCCGGTGCTCGTCGGCGGACAGCACGCTGAGCCCGGCGGGCGCCGACCAGGCGATCTCCAGGCCTTTCTCGCGCGCCCGCGGGCTCAACAGCTCGCACACCCCGCGCAGCAGGGTTTCGACGTCCACATGACCGGCATTGAGTTCGATCCCGCCCGCGCCCAGCTTGGCGAAATACAGCACGTC
>CANJKG010000055.1 GCA_947474775.1 Caulobacteraceae bacterium
CTTGCGGTCCTGCAGGGCGCCGGCGACGATCTCGGAGGCCGAGGCCGAGCCGGAGTTGATCAGCACCACCATGGGCATGCCGCCGGTGATGTCGCCGGGCCGGGCGTTGTAGCGCTCCACGTCGCGCGGGTCGCGGCCGCGCTGGGAGACGATCTCGCCGCCTTCCAAGAACATGTCGGAGACCGACACCGCCTGGTCGAGCAGGCCGCCCGGGTTGTTGCGCAGGTCGAGGATCAGGCCCTTGGCCTTGGGGTTCTTGGCGCGCACGTCGTTGAACGCGGCTTCCGCCTCGTCGGTGGTCTTCTCGTTGAAGGCGCCGACCCGCAGCACGATGTAGTCGCCCTCCAGCCGCGCGGTGGCCGACTTGGGCTTGATCACCTCGCGGATGATCTTGACGTCGAAGGGGTCGGTCTTCTCGCGCGCGATGGTGAGCGTCACGGCCTCGCCGGCCTTGCCCCGCATCTGCTTGACGGCCTCGTTCACCGACAGGCCCAGCACGCTGTCGCCGTTCACGGCGGTGATGTAGTCGCCGGCCTTGATCCCGGCCGCCGCCGCGGGCGTGCCGTCCATGGGCGAGATCACCTTGACCACGCCGTCCTCGCTGGTGACCTCGATGCCCAGGCCGCCGTACTCGCCGCGGGTCTGGTCGCGCATCTCGTCGAAGTTCTCGGGATCGAGATAGCCGGAGTGCGGGTCGAGGGAGGTCAGCATGCCGTCGATGGCCGACTGGATCAGCTTGGTGTCGTCCACATCGGTGACGTACTGCCGCTCGACGGTGTCGAGCACGTCGCCGAACAGGCCGAGCATCCGGTAGGTCTTGGCCCGCGGCTGGCTGGAGGCAACCGCCTGCTGGCCCACATAGGCCATGCTGCCCGCGCCGAGCACGAAAGCCGATACGCCGATCATCAGGTACTTTTTCATCGCAGCCGTAGGCTCCTCTGCGGCGGCAGCCGCGTGGAATATTAAGCCCCGCATCCTTGAGCGTCCGTCAACCGACGCCCGCGTTCGTCCTGTTCAGCCAACGCGCCGGATCCACCGGCGCGCCCTGCTCCCGGACCTCCAGATAGAGCTCCGAAGTGGATTGTCGACCCTGCGGCATCAATCCGACAGCCTCTCCGGCCGCGACCGATTGTCCGACAGGGACCGACGCTCGCTCCAATCCAGCCAGCACCAGATGGTATCCGCCCGCCAGTTTCAAGATCACTATGACGCCCCATCCTTTTACAGGGCCTACGTACTGGACGATTCCAGGGCCCGGACTGACCACATTGGAGGCTTTCGGCGCGGCGAAGGTGACGCCGTTGGAAGGCCCGCCGGTGGCCAGGGTCTGGCCGAAAGTGCGCACGATCCGCCCGGAGGTGGGCGTCAATAGGGCGTCCGGCGGAATAAGCACCTGGTCGCGCCACGGCTGGCGAAGCATGGCCTCGGCGTCCGATCCGGGCTCGGCCAGGGCGTCGGCCCGCTCGCTCTCAACCTCGAACAGGGCCTCGCTCTGCACGGCGGCGAGGCGCCGCTGGCGGGCCATCTCGCCGGCCTCCGCGGCATAGGCCCGCGCGCGGCGCTGCAGCTCGGGGGTCATGGCCTTCACCAGGATGGCGGCGCGCACCGCGTCCTTGGCGTCGTTGGGACTGACCAGAAGGGCCGGCGGCGGATGGCGGCCGAAGCGCTGGAGCACCGAAAGCAGGCGGGCCAGCTGGTTGACGTTGCGCGCCTGGCCGGCGGAGAGCTGGGTCTCCGCGACGTTCAGCCGAGCCAGCTGTTCACCCACTTCGGCGGTCGCCACGGCGCCGCAAAGGAGCAAGGCGGCGAAGGCGGCGGCGAGGGGCGGGGCAAGGCGCATGTCAGTCGCGATGGTAGGGTGAGCCGGCCAGGATCGAAACCGCCCGATACAGTTGTTCGGCCAGCATGGCGCGGGCCAGGGCGTGCGGCCAGGTCTGCGGCCCGAAAGCCAGCTTGCCGTTCGCCTGGGCCAGCAGTTCAGGATCCAGGCCGTCGGCGCCGCCGACCAGGAAGGCCAGCTTGCGCACCCCCTGGTCGCGCAGGGCGGCGATCTCGGCGGCGAAGGCGCGCGACGCGCGGGCCTGGCCGTGCTCGTCGCAGGCGATGACGTGGGCGCCCTCCAGGTGGGGCCGCAGCGACAGGGCCTCGGCCGCCTTGCCGGGCTTGCGGGCTTCGACCTCGACGACCTCCACGGGCCCCAGGCTAAGGGAACGTCCGGCCGCGGTAGCGCGCTCTGCATAGAGCTTCACCAGCTCGGCCTCGGGCGAGCGGCCGAGCTTGCCGATGGCGAGGATGGCGATCCGCATGCCCTGCCATACGCCATCGCGACCTGCTTCGCCTACTGGGCGCCCTGGACGAGGGGGGGGCCGCCGCCTAGGGTTCGGGCCCGGGGGCGGTTCCGACTGGAAGAAGGGCAGGCTGATGTTTCGGGGGATTATCGCCGCGATCCTGTTGTCGATAGCGCCGCCGGTCATGGCTCAACCCGCTTCGGCCGCCGCTGACAGCTGCGCTCCAAGCGGAGACCTGGGCTTCCTCTGCGGGGTCGCAAATGGGGAGGACATGGTCGTTCTCCCCGGCTCGCAAAGGCTAATCGTCAGTTCGTATGCGGCTGGGCCGCACGGACTCTATGTGGTCGATACGGCGCGGAAGGTCGTGCAGCCTGTTCGAAGCCTGCCGCCGCACCTTGACGCGGGTCGCTATGGCGCTTGCGCGGGGCCGCCGCGACCGCATGAGCTTTTCACCCACGGCTTGAGCTTACGTAAGGGAAAAGCCGGACGTCTGAACCTAATGGTGGTGAACCACGGCGCCCGGGAGGCTATCGAGGTCTTCGAGGTTTCGCAGACGGGCGCATCGGTTGACCTCACATGGGTGGGTTGTGCGCCGATGCCGCAAGGTCTCGTGGCCAATAGCGCCGTGGCCCTGCCCGACGGCTCCATCCTTGCGACGGTGCAGACCTACCCGGGAATGACCCCCCAGGACTACCGGCAGGGCAGGAACACCGGCGCCGTCTATCTCTGGAAGGTCGGAAGCCCGGCGTTCATCAAGCTGGCCGGCACGGAGCTGCCCGGGAACAACGGCATAGAGGCCTCCGGCGACGGCAGGACGTTCTATGTCGCCGCCACCGGCGCGAGGGCCGTCTACGCCTTCTCCCTGGCTGATCCCGGCGGCCCCTTATGGAATGTTCCTCTCGGCGCCGTGACGCCCGACAACCTGCACCTGATGGCCGATGGCCGCCTTCTCGTGACCAGTTCGAAGCTCTACGAGGCCTCGTGCGGCGGCCCGGCCGGGCCGCGTCCAGGCGAGCCCCGCTGCCCGCGAGGATACGCCGTCGCCGCCATCGACACGACCCGGCGTACCGTGGAGGTCATCGCCGAAGGCCCGCCCAACGCCCTTTTCATGGCGGCGTCAGCGAGCGCGCTGCTGGGGGAAACCCTTTGGTTGGGAACCCCCAGCGGCGACCGGCTCGCCTATCGCAAGGTTCCCTGAACCGGGACCTGCAGGTTCGCCTACAACGTGACCTGCGCACCCAACTCCACCACGCGGGCCGGTGGGATGTCGAAGAAGTCCGCGGCGCGCCGTGCGTTGCGCATCAGGAACACGAACAGCAGATCCTGTAGGCGGCGAAAGCCCCTGCGCGCGGCCCCTTGAAAGCGGCGGCGCAACGGGCCTTTTGTTGTCCCGTCGCCTGGAGGCGGTCATGAGCCCGTCACTGAACACCCCGAGCTTTCCGGCCGCGCCGCCGCCGAAGGCCGTGGGCTATGCGGTGTCGCTGGTGCTGGTGGCCGTGGCGACCAGCGCCGCGGTTCTGGCCGACCGTGTGCTGGGCGCTTCCGACGTCGCTCTGATCTTCGTGCTGCCGGTGGTGATCGCTGCGGTGGGCTTCGGCCTGGGCCCCTCCATGACCGCGGCGGCCGCCGGTGCTCTGGCCTTCAATTTCTTGCTTCTGGAGCCTCGCTACACATTCCGGATCGCGGAGGCGGAGAATGCCTGGGGATTCGGCCTGCTGTCGTTGACGGCGGCCATCGTGAGCTCGGTGGCCGCCCAGGCGCGACGTCGCGCGGTCGAGGCGGTGGAGCGGGCCGACCAGGCCATGGCGATCCATGCGCTGGCGCGCGCCCTGGTGGGCGCGTCCGGCCGGGCCGATATCGCCGCCGCTGCGGCCGAGGCCCTGGCGCGGCTGTTCGGCGCGCCTGCCGTGGTCCTGGTCGAGGGCGACGAGGGCCTGGAGGTCTCGGCTTCGGCGGGCGGGGCCGAGCCTGGGGGCGCCGACCTGGAGGCGGCGCGCTGGGCGGCCGCGGCGGGCACACCAACCCATGCCGACGCCTATCCGGTGGAGGCAGCGACCTTCGACTTCTGGCCGATGAGGACGCCAACGCGCCGCCAGGCGGTGGTGGGCCTGCGACTGGCGGACATGCCGGGCGGGCGGCCCGACCAGCCGGGACACTGGGTGGAGATCGTGACCGGCCACCTGGCCACGGCCTTGGCGCGGGACGACTATGCCGCCCGGGCCACGGCCACCGGGCTGGAGATCGAACGGGAGCGGCTGAAGGCTGACCTGCTGGCGGCGGTGTCGCACGACCTGAGGACGCCGCTGTCGACCATCCTGCTGACCCTGCAGAGTCTGAGGCGGTTCGGAGCGGCGCACGATCCGGCCGACCGCCGCGAGCTGTTGGACCTGGCGGAGACCGAGACGCGGCGCCTGTCGGGCCTGGTGTCGAACCTGCTCGACATGGGCCGGCTGGAGGCCGGCGCCGTGGTCGTGCGGCCGGAGGCGGTTGCGCCTGCTGATCTGATCGCCGCCGCCCGCGCGCAGGCGGCCGTGGCGCTGGCTGGCCGGCAGGTGGTGGAGGACGTGGCGGACGGCGCCCTCGAGCTCTGGGCCGATGTCTCGCTGGCCGGGAGCGCTCTGGGCAATGTGCTGGAGAACGCCGGGAAGTATGCCCCGGAGGGCTCGACGGTGAGGATCAGCTTCCGCCGCGACGGTGGGGAGGGGGTGATCGAAGTGGAGGACGAGGGGGCGGGCTTTCCCGGGCCGGTGGAGCCCCTGTTCGCCAAGTTCGCGCGCGGGGCGCCGGGCGATGGCCGTCCGCCCGGCGTGGGCCTGGGCCTGTCCATCGCGCGGGGCTTCCTGGAAGCGCAGGGCGGACGGATCGAGGCCGCCAACCGCCCTGGAGCCGCTGGCGCCCAGGTGCGGCTGGTCCTGCCGCTGGCTCGGGAGGCCGTGGCGTGAGCGCGGCGGGCGATCCGGCGACGATCCTGGTGGTGGAGGACGACCTCAGTCTGAACGCCGCGTTGATGGCGACCCTGAAGGCGGCGGGGTTCAGGCCGGTGTCGGCCAAGACCGGCGCCGAAGGGATGCGGTGGCTCGTCCACTACCGGCCCGAACTGGTGCTGCTCGACCTCGGCCTGCCCGACCGCGACGGTCTGGGGGTGATCCGCGACATCCGGGCGGCCGGAGCCACCCCCATCGTCGTGCTGTCGGCCCGCGGCGCGGAGGCGGTGAAGGTCGCGGCGCTGGACCTGGGGGCGGACGACTATTTGTCCAAGCCATTCGGGGTGGAGGAGCTCCTGGCCCGCGTGCGTGCGGGGCTGCGTCACGGGGTGCAGGCGCGTGGCTCCACGCCCGTGGTGCGCACGGGCGGGCTGGAGGTGGACCTGGGACGTCGTCTGGTTCGCGTGGACGGCGAGGGGGTGAAGCTGTCGCCCAAGGAATACGACGTGCTCGCCGAGCTGGCGCTCAACCTCGGCCAGCCGGTGAGCCACCGGGCGCTGCTGCGCGCCGTCTGGGGCCGTGAACAGACCGAGGTGCAGTATCTTCGCGTTTACGTCGGCCAGCTCAGGCGACGCCTACGAAGCGCGGGCGCGCTGGTGCTGTCGGAACAGGGCGTCGGTTATCGCCTGGAGGAGCGTTAGATCGCCTGCTGGCCGCGGTGGGCCGAGTCCACCGACCAGATCTTCTCGATGTTGTAGAAGGACCGCACCTCGGGCCGGAACAGGTGGACGATCACGTCCCCGGCGTCGATCAGCACCCAGTCGCAGTGGGGCATGCCCTCCACGCGGGCGCGGCCGTAGCCCTGTTCCTTCAGCGCGCGCAACAGGTGGTCGGCCATGGCGCCCACGTGCCGGTGCGAGCGCCCGGAGGCCACGATCAGGCCGTCGGCGACCGCGGTCTTGCCCTTCAGGTCGATGAAGACGACGTCCTGCGCCTTGTCGTCGTCGAGACGGGCCAGGATCAGATCCTCCAGGTTCGTGACGCGATCGTGTCGGTCTTCAGAGGAGTCCGCGTCGCTCGTGGCGACGGGGTCCGGTTGCGCGCGAGGCGCGGGGTCACAGGTCAGCGGGGTGCTCCTTTAGTGTCCGCAAGGCTCTACCTACCACGACTGTGACCCGAGGTCAGCCGGCCTCACGACATCTTCAAGGGCGCGACCGTCTCACGCGTTCCCGAAGGGCGGTGGACGACTGGAAATTGAGCGGGCCGCGCAGGAACACCCAGGCCGGTGCGCTTGCGCCCGGCAGCCCCGCCGCCCGGCCCGAGGGCCAGCGTGCGGCGCGGAACCGGCGGGCGGCCGGCGAGAAGCGGCTGCGCAGCGAGATCCACGGGCGCGAGACCACCGCCACCGGCGCCTCGCGCATGATCTGGGTCCAACCACGCCAGCGGTGGAATGTGGCCAGGCTGTCGGCGCCCATCACCCAGACAAACTTTACGCCAGGGAAGCGGCCCTTCAGCGCGCGCAGGGTGTCGATGGTGTAGCGCGAACCGAACCGGGTCTCGGCGTCGGCCACAATCATGTTGCGGCCGCGGGCGAAGGCGCGGACGCCGGCGATGCGGTCGGCAAGGTCGGCGGTCTCGTGGGAAGGCTTCAGGGGATTCTGCGGCGACACCAGCCAGATGACCCGGTCCAGGCGCAGCCGCTGCATGGCGGTCTCGGCCACGTGGGCGTGGCCCTCGTGGGCCGGATTGAACGAGCCGCCGAACAGGCCAACGCGCATGCCGGGAGCGAGCGAGAAACCAAGCCTCAGACCGCGAGGCCGGCCAGCCGAAGGGATGCGCCGCGCGGGCCCCGCGAACCACATGCGCTGCGCCCGCCTCAGGCCCGACGCGGCGGCGTGGGCGCGCCGGCGCGGTCGAGGTCGGGGTCGGCCTGGCGCACCCGGGTGCGCACGGTGAACACCCCGTCGCCGGCCAGCACGGCGCCGCGGGCGAACAGGCGGCCGCTCTCCCAGTTGGAGAGCCCGAGCTCGGGCCGGTTGAGCGCGTACTGTCCATCCACCCAGCGGGTGAAACCGTCGCCGGTGAAGGGCGCGTCCACCGTGGCGTGGAAGCGCGCCTGGGCCGCGGCGTCCTCGGCGATCAGGGTGGCCACGAGGCGGGGGCTTAGCCTGTTGAACAGGGCCACGGCCTCCTCGAGGCTGTCCACGATCTTCAGGCTGACCTCCGGCGTCTCCTCCCATTCCCACTCGTGGCCGAGGTCGGCGTCGGCGATGGGCTCCACCAGCGGCTCCTCTCGGGCGACCTCGGCGCGGACCACGGTTCCCCGCGCCTTGCGGACGGCGGCTGGCAGGCGGGCGAGGTCGGCCTGGGCGACATGCAGCTTCCAGCCCCTGCGGCGCTCGCCGGCCTGGGCCAGCGCGTCGAGGAACACCGGAACCAGCTGGTCGGCGCGGCTGCGCATGATGCAGCAGACGTTCAGCGTGTTGCACACCTTGCGGTCCAGGGAGTGGTAGCAAGCGGCGAAGAAGCGGTCGGCGTCGGCGCTGTGGTCGGCGACCAACCAGGCGCCGCCGGTTCCGTGCAGGCTGACGGGCGTCCCGCCCGACCGGGCGATGGCCCCGAGCTGGGCCACGGCGGGACCGGAGCCGCGGGCCACCGCGAGCGCCAGGCGCGGATCGGCGAACAGGGCCCAGCCAGCGGCGCGGGCGGCGGAATCCACCAGGGCCGCGGCGCCCGGCGGCAGGCCGGCCTGCGCGAGCGCCGGGTCCAGCGCCGCCTCGACGATGGCGCGCGCAGTGCCGAGCGCATCGGAGCCGATGCGGAACACTACGGTGTTGCCGGTGCGCAGCACGCCGGTGGCGTCGGCGAAGACGTTGGGCCGGCCCTCGAACACGAAGGCCACGACGCCGAGGGGGGCGGCGGCCTGCTCCACGCTCCACCCGGCATGTTCCACGGTGTCCAGCACCCGGCCACGGCCGGCCGGGGCGTCACGCCAGGCGCGGAGCCCTGAGATCATGTCGCGCCGCATGCCGTCGCTTGCCGCGAGGCGTGTGGTGGAGCGGCCCCTCGCCTGGGCCTGGGCCACGTCGCGGGCGTTGGCCTGCGCGATCGTCGCCCAGCAGGCATCGTCGGCGAGGCGGGCGGCGAAGGCCTCGAAGAAGGCGGTGACGGCTTCGTCCGACACTTGGCCCATGGCGGCGAAGGCGTCGCGGGCGCGCCCCACGGCGGCCTCGGCCAACTGGTGCTCCTGGGCCGGGACGTGAAGCAGGGCGCCGCTGTCGGCATCCACCAGCAGCCGGTCGCCTGGGCGGAATGCGGCGGCCAGGGCGGCGTCCACATGGGCCACGCGGTCGCCGCCGAAGACGATGGGCAAGCCCGGCGCGAGCGTCTCCAGCCGTCCGCTCGCGGACGGTGTGGATGTCGCGGGCGCGCCGCCGTCGTCCATCGTATCTCCACCCATATGCTCAGTTTGAGCCTTAGGCTCGTTTCCCCGCCGCAGCAAATTCAGGCGCGGGCCGGCACCACGGCCAGGTCGTCGGCGTGGACCATCGGGCCGGAGGTGTAGCCTAACGCCCCTTCGATGGCGGCGGACCTCAGGCCGCAGATCCGCTCGGCGTCGGCGGCCTCGTAGCGCACCAGGCCACGGGCGATTTCGCGACCGGTCTCGTCGGCCACCAGGACGGCGTCGCCCTTGTCGAACCTGCCCTCGATGCGGCGCACGCCGGCGGCCAGCAGGCTCTTGCCCTTGGCCACCGCCTGGGCGGCCCCGGCGTCCACCACCAGCGTGCCGGCGGGCACCAGCGCGCCGGCGATCCAGGCCTTGTAGGCGGCCTTGGGCGAGGTTGACGGCGCGATCAACGTGGCCCGCGCCCCGGCCTCGATGGCGGCCAGGGGCGAGGGCCGGCTCCCGAGCGTGATGACCGTGGCGCAGCCGGCGGCGCTGGCGATCCGGGCGGCCGCCAGCTTGGTGGCCATGCCGCCCACGCCCACGCCGGCGGCGGCGTTGGAGCCGCCGGCCATGGCCTCGATCTCGGGGGTCAGGTGGGTGACCTGGGCCAGGTGCTCGGCCTTCGGATTACTGCGGGGATCGGCGGTATAGAGCCCGTCGATGTCGGAGAGCAGCACCAGCACGTCGGCGCCGATCATCTGCGCCACCCGGGCGGCCAGGCGGTCGTTGTCGCCGACCCTGAGCTCCTCTGTGACCACGGTGTCGTTCTCGTTGACCACGGGGACCACGCCCAGGTCGAGCAGGGTCTCCACGGTGGCCCGGGCGTTCAGCCAGCGCCGCCGGGTCTCGGTGTCGTCCCGGGTGAGCAGCACCTGGGCGGCCACGGCCCCCTTGGGCTCCAGGGCCTCCTCCCAGGCGCGCATCAGCGCCGACTGGCCGGCGGCGGCGGCGGCCTGTTTCTCGGCCAGGGTGAGCTTGCGCCTGGGCAGCGCCAGCCGGCGGCGGCCCAGCGCCACTGCGCCGGAGGAGACCACCAGCACCTGCTGGCCGCGCGCGCGCAGGCGGGCGATGTCGGCGGCCAGGTCGGCGATCCACGCGCCGTTGGCGGTCCCGTCCTCGCCCACCAGCAGGGAGGAGCCCACCTTGACCACGAGGCGTTTGGCCTTGGACAGCCCGCTCACGGCGTCCAGCCCTCGTCTTCCGCCAGGCCCGCGTCGCCCGCCGCCTCTGCCTTGCGGCGCCGGTAGAGGGCGTAGGCCTCGCGCAGCAGCTCGGTGACGTTCTCGCCGGTGAAGCCGGACACCAGCCTGACCTCCGCCCCCGAAGCCTCGGCCAGCTCCTCGGCCTTCAGGATGCGCTCGTCCTCGTCCAGGGCGTCGATCTTGTTGAGCACCAGGATCTCCGACTTCTCGCCGAGCTCCTCGCCGTAGGTTTCCAGCTCGTGGCGCACGGTGCGCCAGGCCTCGCCTACGTGGTCCTGGGCGCCATCCACCAGGTGGATCAGCACGGCGGTGCGCTCGATATGGCCCAGGAAGCGCACGCCCAGGCCTGCGCCCTCGCTGGCCCCCTCGATCAGGCCGGGGATGTCGGCCAGCACAAAGCGCTCGTTGGTGGAGAGGTCCACCACCCCCAGGTTCGGGGCGATGGTGGTGAAGGGATAGTCGGCGATCTTCGGCTTGGCGGCGCTGGCGGCGGCCAGGAAGGTGGATTTCCCGGCGTTGGGCAGGCCCACCAGGCCTACGTCGGCGATCAGCTTAAGGCGCAGCCAGATCCAGCGCTCCTCGCCCTCCTGGCCGGGGTTGGCGAACTTGGGCGCCTGGTTGATCGGGCCCTTGAAGTGAGTGTTGCCGAAGCCGCCGTTGCCGCCCTTGAGCAGGCGCACGCGCTTGCCGGCCTCGTCCATGTCCACGAGTAAGGTTTCCTTGTCCTCGTCGAGGACCTGGGTGCCCACGGGGACCTTCAGCACGGTGTCGGCGCCATTGTGGCCGTGGCGGTTGCGGCCCATGCCGTGCACCCCGGTCTCGCCCTTGAAGTGCTGGTGGTAGCGGAAGTCGATGAGTGTGTTCAGCCCGTCCACCGCCTCGATCCAGACGTCGCCGCCCTTCCCGCCGTCACCGCCGTCCGGGCCGCCGTACTCGATGTACTTCTCACGC
This sequence comes from Caulobacteraceae bacterium, assembly GCA_947474775.1. GTDB lineage: Bacteria > Pseudomonadota > Alphaproteobacteria > Caulobacterales > Caulobacteraceae > Phenylobacterium. The sequence continues at coordinate 10,814 of CANJKG010000055.1, forward strand.
CGGAACGACACGGCGCCGCCCCCGCCGTTGCCGGCGCGGATGTAGATCTTGCACTCGTCGAGGAACTTCATCGGACGCAGGCCTTAGCACGAAAAGTTACTGTCATCCCGGCCGCAGCGAAGCGGAGGGCCGGGACCCATGAATACGATCGCTTCCGGAGAGGGCCGTGTTCATGGATCCCGGATAAGCCGCTGGCGCGCCTTTCCGGGATGACAGCTGCGGTTTCACGCCAGCCACACCATCATCCGCGTGGGGACGTCGTGGCCGCGGGCCAGGGACGGCCGCGCCTTGACCTCCCCGGTGTAGAGGAAGCCCGTCTTGACCAGCACCTCGCCGGAGGCGGGGTTGTCTGGATAGTGGCCGGCGACCACGACCCTTCGGCCCCAGTCGGAGGACGCCCAGGCCAGGGCGGCGCGGGCGGCTTCGGTGGCGTAGCCCCGGCCCCAGTAGGGCCTGCCCAGCCAGTAGCCCATCTCGGGGCCCATCGGCTGCGCGGAAAGGTCGAAGCCGATCATCCCGATCAGGCCGTCAACGGGGTGCTCGATGGCGAAGTTGCCGCCGTTCATCCAGTCGCCGGACGACGTCTTGGCCAGGAAGCTGCGCGCATCGTCGATCCCGTAGGGGTGCGGCATGCGGCTGAGGTTGCCCGACACGCCAATGTCGTTGGCCAGCGCGGCCACGCGGCCGGCGTCGTCCATCCTGGGCGCCCGCAGGACCAGTCGTTCGGAGCCCACCAGGGGCAAGGCTTCATAAGCGCACATCTTCAAACCTCCCGGGCCCCTCTCTGACCCCGCGTGAGGCGGTCGGCAGGCGACCTCCTCACGCAAGAGCCAGAAACTTGGGCCCAAAAACGAAATCGGGGAGCCCGGCTGACCGGACTCCCCGCTTCGAGTCTTTTATCCGGTCCGCCTGATCGGCTGGCGGAACCGGTTATGGAGGTTCCGCTATTCTGCGTTCGCCGGCATGGCCGGGACCACGTTCACATAGGTGCGGTCGTCACGCTTGGTGACGAACTTCACGGCGCCCGTGGCGGTGGCGAACAGGGTGTGGTCGCGCCCGAGGCCCACGTTGTCGCCCGGCCAGAACTTGGTGCCGCGCTGACGTACGAGGATGTTGCCGGCAAGCACCGCTTCGCCGCCGTACTTCTTCACGCCAAGGCGGCGGCCGTCGGAATCGCGACCGTTGCGCGAGGAGCCGCCGGATTTCTTGTGAGCCATGTTGCTCTCCTACTCTCGAAGGACGCCCTTAGGCGTCCTTGTCCTTCTTCGGGGCCGCGGCCTTCTTCGGCGCGGCGGGCTTCTTCTCGGCGGCGGCCTTGGGGGCGGCGGACTTCTTCGGCGCTTCGGCCTTCGCGGCGGCCTCGGCCTTCGGAGCCGCCTTGGCTGCAGGCTTCGGAGCGGGGGCGGCCTTGGCCTTCGCGGGAGCCTTCTCGACCTTGGCGCCGGGCGCCTCGAACTTGAGGTTCCGCGAGCGGGCGTTGAGCTCGGCCTTGGTGGTCATGTCCACCGTGCCGTCCCACTTGGTCTCCTTGCCGTCGGCGCCGGTCAGGGCGGTGACGCGAAGCACGCTCTCCAGCTGGCGATGGCCGCGGGTGCGGCGATAGCCCTGGCGGCGCTTCTTCTTGAAGATCTTGACCTTCAGACCCTTGCGGGTCTCGATCAGGGTCGCGGCCACCGAGGCGCCGGCCACGGTCGGCGCGCCCAGGGTCACGGCCTCGCCGTCGCCCAGCATCAGGACTTCGCCGAACGCCACATTGGCGCCGGGTTCGCCTTCGAGCTTTTCGACCACCAGCAGATCGCCGGGCTGGACCCGGTACTGCTTTCCGCCGGTCTTGATCACCGCGTACATGGTTCGCGCGCCTTCAAAGAAAAAGAAACTGTCTGTGCAAAACGGAACGCGCCCGTGAGAGGGCCCACGGGCGAGAGGCGCGGACTTATACGGAAAGAGTCCGGAGTGTCAACGAAGGAGGGGCCTCTGTGAGCCGTCCCGTCGATGGGTTATGGTCCGGTGACGATGCCTGGAGGGCGTGGGTGCTCAAGTTCGCGTTGGCCGTCCTGCTCCTGACCTGCGCCCCCCTCTGGGTTTCCGCGGCGCAGGCGGCTGACAAGCTGGCGTTCGGACCCCCGCCGGAATGGGTGAAGCCGGTCAAGGACTCCTTCGACGGTCCCGCGCCGGAAGCCGCCAATCCGGCATTGCGGCTGATCCTGCTGGACCAGCAGACCCATTTCGGCCCCGAGGGAATGTCCACCTACCAGCAGCGGGTGGGGCAGGCCCGCAACGCCCAGGGGCTGGCGGCGCTCGGGTCCATCGTCCTGTCGTGGAGCCCGGACACCGACACCGTCACCGTCCACAGGCTGAAAATCCTGCGCGGGGACCAGGCCATCGACGTCCTGGCCAAACAGTCCTTCGCCGTGCTGCGGCGGGAGACCAACCTGCAGCAGGCGATGCTCGACGGCGTGCTCACCGCGGCCCTGCAGCCGGAGGGCCTGCAGGTGGGCGATATCGTCGACCTGGCCTACACGCTGACCCGCTCCGATCCGGTGATGGGCGGCCACGCGGACACCATGGTGACCGCGCCGGATTCCGCGGGCGTGATCGAGCGCCTACGCTTCCGGGCGATCTGGTCGGAGCCCAAGTCCATGACCTGGCGGGCCTCCCGCGACATGCCCAAGCCGAAGGTCAGTCAATCGGGCAAGACCACCGAGGTGACGCTGGACCTACGCGACCTGCCGCCGTTGAAGGGCCCCGAGGGCGCCCCGCGCCGCTTCGCACCCCGCCGCGACCTGGAGTTCTCGGACTTCCGCGACTGGGCCGAGGTCTCGGCCCTGATGGCGCCCTACTACGACAAGGCCAGCCGCCTGCGGCCCGACTCGCCGCTGAAGGCCGAGGTGGCCAGGATCCGCGCCGCCTCCGCCGATCCCAAGGTCCGCGTGGCGGCGGCGTTGCGGCTGGTGCAGGACCAGGTCCGCTACCTGGCGCTGGTGATCCCGGATGGGGGACTGACCCCGGTGGACGCCGACGTCACCTGGGAGCGCCGGTTCGGCGACTGTAAGGCCAAGACGGTCCTGCTGATCGCCCTGCTGCGGGAACTGGACATCCCGGCCGAGGCGGCGGCGGTCAACGCCGTCGGCTCGCCCGGCCTGCGCCAACGACTGCCCCGTGTGGGGGTGTTCAACCATGTGATCGTCCGCCTGGAGCTGGACGGCAGGATCTACTGGCTGGACGGCACGCGCACTGGAGACCGCAGCCTCGACAGCATCCGGCCCTCGCGCTTCGACTTCGCCCTGCCGGTGCGGACGGCGGGCGCCACCCTCGAGCAGGTGATCCAGTCGCCCCTGGACAGGCCGCAGCTGGAGACAATCCTGACAGTGGACCAGTCGGCCGGCATCGAGGCGCCGGCGCCGGTCCGCGGCGAGGTGATCCTGCGGGGCGAACCCGCCCGGGTCTTCACCCTGGGCGCGGCCGCGCAGCCGGCCGTGCGGGAAGGGGCCTTGAAGAGCTTCTGGTCCCGCTATGGCTGGATCGAGGTCAAGACCAGCAAGGTGGTGGACCAGCCGGGCTCCAGCGACGTGCGGATTCTCATGGAGGGCACGGGCAAGGGAGGCTGGGTCCCGGACCCAGCCGGCCGGGTCCTGCGGGCTCCTTCGGCCGACCTGGGCGGACCCGCGACCTTCAAGCGCGAGCCCGGTCCCGGGGCCAATGCGCCCTTCGCGGTCGACCATCCGGTGTTCACCGCCTTCAAGCTGGTGGTGACCCTGCCCGATGGCGGCCGGGGCTTCGCGACGCCGGCCCCCGATGTCGACGTGGCGACGGCTGGCCGGGCCTTCACCCGGCGCACCCGCGTGGAGAAGGGGGTGCTGACCATCGAGAGCACCGTGCAGTCGCTGGTCGAGGAATTTCCGGCCGCCGAGGCGCCGGCGGCCGCCGCGGCGCTGGGCGACATGGCGAAGACCAAGGTCGTGGTGCGCGCCCCGGCCAACTACCGCGCCTCGGCCGGCGACGTGGCCGCCC
>CANJKG010000056.1 GCA_947474775.1 Caulobacteraceae bacterium
CCGGCTGGCATGGAAGCCCACCAGTCCGCTCAGCGCCGCCGGCAGGCGGGTGGAGCCGCCGTCGTCGCCGCCGATGCCGGCCGGGACGAGGCCCGCCGCCGTGGCCGCGGCGACGCCCGCGCTCGATGAGCCGGGGACGCGGGCGAGGTCCCATGGATTGCGCGGATGGTCCGGAAGGTCCGGAACCTGGTCGCCGGGGATCAGGCGGCCGCCCATGCCTGGCGTTACGCCGAGGCCGAGAATCACCGCTCCGGCCGCGCGCAGCCGCTCCACCACAATGCCGTCATGCTGCGCGACCTGGATCTCGGCGGCGCTGAAATCGGTGGGGCAGGGCAGACCCTTCACCCCGGCGCTGGCCTTGATGACCATGGGCACGCCGTGCAGCACGCCTGTCGTCTCCCCGGCGCGCACGGCGGCCTCGGCGGCCCTGGCCTGGGCCCGCGCGCCATCCCGGTCCACCAGGCTGAAGGCATGCAGTTTTGGGTCGAGGGTCTCGATTCTGGCCAGAAAGTGCTCGACCACATCCACAGGCGACACCTCCCGCCGGAGGATGGCGTCGCGGATCGCCCAGGCCGGCGCCCAGTTGAGGTCGGCTGCATCATCACCGGGCATGGTCGTCCCTCGTCGTGGTTTAGGCCTTCGTCGCCCCGTCGTCGCCGACCGCCTGGCGGATCGCGCGGGCGAGGTCGTTGGAGAGAAAGGGCTTGGGCAGCCGGGGCAGGTCGACGCCCAACTCGGGCGCCAGCTCAGCATAGCCCGTGGCCAGGATCACCGGCAGCTGCGGATTCTGGGCCTTGATCTTCTCCGCCAGCGCGGCCCCGTTCATCTGCGGCATGGCGTAGTCGGTGATCACCAGATCAACCATCTCATGCCTCAGCGTCGCAAGGGCTTCCTTGGGCGAGGACGCAGGGAAGACCCGGTGGCCCAGGTCCTCCAGCATGGCCACGGTGTTCTTGAGCACAAGGCTGTCGTCATCCACCGCGAGCACGACCATCGGACGCATGTCCTCCGATCGATCATCCGGCGCGGCGCCCACGACGATCCGGCGCTCATCCTGTGGCTGGGCGGCGGGAAGCCACAGCGCCACCGTCGTGCCCTGACCCGGACGGCTGTCGATCTTCAGCCGTCCGCCCGACTGTTCCGCCAGCCCGTGGGCCATGGAGAGGCCAAGTCCGGTGCCCTTGCCCACGCCCTTGGTGGTGAAGAACGGCTCGCTGGCGCGCGACAGGGTGTTCTCGTCCATGCCCTCGCCGGTGTCGGAGACCGTCAGGCGGACATAGTCGCCCGGCGGCAGGTCCACGACCGAGTTCTCCTCCAGGCTGATCGCCGCCGCCTCGATCCGGATCACCCCGCCGTCCGACATGGCGTCGCGGGCGTTCAGGGTGAGGTTGAGGAGGGCGGTCTCCAGCTGGTTGGCGTCGGTGCGCAGCGCCGGCAGGCCGCGAGGGAAGGAGGCCTGGATCTGGATGGACGGTCCCAGCGAACGCTGGAACAGGCTGGTCATGCCGCGGACCAGGCCCGGGACCTCCACGGCCTCCATCTTCAGTTCCTGCTTACGGGCGAACGACAGCATCCGCTGGGTGAGCGCCGCGCCGCGTTCGGCGCCCATGATGGCGTTGTCGATCAGCGGCGTGATCTTCGGGTCGTGGGGCAGGCGCTTGCGGACCAGCTCCAGGCTGCCCAGCACCGCCATCAGCAGATTGTTGAAGTCGTGGGCGACGCCGCCGGTGAGCTGGCCGATCGCCTCCAGCTTCTGGGATTGGAACAGGGCCTCGCGGGCCTGGTCCAGCGCCTGCTGCGTCTCGCGCCGCTCGGTGATGTCGCGGGTGATCTTGGCGAAACCCAGCAGGTCGCCAGCGGGGCCGCGGATGGGGTCGATGATCACGTGGGCCCAGAACCGCGTCCCGTCCTTGCGCAACCGCCAGCCTTCCTTTTCGAACCGTCCCTGGGCGAGCACGGTGGCGAGCGCGGTCTCCGGGGCGCCGGCGGCCTGGTCCTCGGGCGTGTAGAAGCGGGAGAAGTGGCAGCCGACGATCTCGTCGGCCTTGTAGCCCTTGATGCGCTCGGCCCCGGCGTTCCAATTGGTCACGTGGCCCGTGGGGTCGAGCATGTAGATGGCGTAGTCGGTCACCCCCTGGACCAGCAGCCGGAACTCCTCCTGGCTGCGCTGCAGCGCAGCCTGTGCGGCGCGCCGTTCGGTGAGGTCGCGGGTGATCTTCGCGAAGCCGATCAGGTCACCGGACAGGTTCTTCACCGGGTCGATGATCACGTGGGCCCAGAACCGCGTGCCATCCTTGCGGACTCGCCAGCCCTCGTTCTCGAACCGGCCTTCCGCCCGCGCCGCCCTCAGCGCCCGGCCAGGCAGGTCCGCCTGCCGGTCTTCCTCGGTATAGAACCGGGAGAAGTGCTCACCCACGATCTCGGGAGCTTCATAGCCCTTGAACAGCCGCGCGCCGGCGTTCCAACTGACCACGTGGCCCGCCGGGTCGAGCATGTAGATCGCGTAGTCGGTGATGGAATTCACCAGCAGCCGATAGCGGTCGTCCCCGTCGACCGTCCCGGCAAATTTTTCCTGGCGATTCAAACAGTCTCCCTGGCGCGCGGCAACCGGACTCAACCGGCGGCGCCCACTAAGGTTCCTCGAACGACACGCGAAGGAACCATGTGAGCGATGAAGCCGTTGCCCCGCAAGTCCCGCATCGGCTATGAGGGCGCCTCCGTTTTCCCAACCGCCCGCGGGCGGGCTGGAGGCCGGAGGGGCTGAAGAGCTCAGCGTGGTGACGTGGCCGAGTGGCTGAAGGCAACGGTTTGCTAAATCGTCATACCCGAAAGGGTATCCAGGGTTCGAATCCCTGCGTCACCGCCATCTTCGTTTGAAGATATTGAAGTTCTCGAGAATTCCCGTGCTCGGCCCTACTTCAGGCCCCATTTTCGGCAGCCGGAACCGGAAACATGATGAGCCGTCATCCGCCGGATCCCACCCGCGAGGCGAAGCGATCGAGGCGCTCGGGAGTGGCGGCAGTAATGCGGACCAGCTCCGGGTCGCCTAGCCCTCGTTGGCGGGCCACCTCGGTGAGGTGATGGATTTCCTTGTTCATGCTGCTCACCGGACCGCGGATCTTGGTGAACAGAGTTTCGTCGGTGATGACGTTCAAGCCGCCGCTGGCGCCTGAGCCGACCTTCAGCACGCTCGCGACCACATCGACATCCATGCCCAGGTCCGCGGCGAGTTCCAGCGCGTTCATGCCCATGATCATGTTGGCGAAGGCGAGGTTGTTGTTGAGGAGCTTCATCAGCTGTCCCGCTCCGAGCGGACCCATATGAGGGATGTTGGCCGCGAAGCTGTCGAGCACCGGCCGTATCCGCGCCAGGGTCTCGGCGTCGCCGCCGACCATCACCGTCAGTGTGCCTGCCTCGGCGCCGCGCGGCCCGCCGGTCACCGGCGTGTCGATCAGCCGAACTCCATGCCCGATCGCCGCCGCCTCGAGCTCGGTCATGGTTCCGGGCAGGATGGTCGAATGGATGGCGACAATGGTCCCCGGCCGCATCGCCTCCAGCGCTCCCTGGGTGATCAGCACGTCGCGCACGTCATCGTCGGCGTTGACGCAGATACCGAGCAGGTCGCAGTTGGCGGCGACCTCAGGGGCCGACCCGGCGACTGTCGCCGCCGAGCCCTCGAACGGCGCCAGCGAGGCCGCCGGGCGACCCCACACCGTGAGCGGCCAGCCGGCATTCATAATCCGCCGGGCGATCGGCGCGCCCATGGACCCTAACCCGATGAATCCGACCTTCATGTCTCGCGTCACGTTTCGCCTCCGTCCGAATTCCCGCCACAGCTTTGTCATCTGTGGATGGCCCCTGCGCTGCAAGGGGTGATTTGAGGTGTTTTACGATCTGTCGGGTGCGGTCATCTGTCCGGCCTGTTTGCGCGGCGTATGATGCCGCTGGCCCTGATGGTGTCCGCCAGCCAGGTCCCTCTCAGCCCAACGAGCACTATGGCTCCGACAAAGCCCCGGGTTGTCCTGGTTTTGCGGCCGCTACTAGATCGTCATCATCACGCTCGTTGCACCTCTTACAGTTCCGAGCAGCGACCCACGGCCGCTGCGATCTCGATCAGGCGACGGCTGCCGGCCGATACACCCCGCCGCGAAGCAGGATCGCCCAGACGATCCGGGCGGTCTTGTTGGCCATGGCGACGGTGACCACGCGTGCGGGCCGCCGCTCGAGCAGCGAGCGGATCCACGGCGCCGCCGCCAAGCCGTCGGTCTTCGACCTGCGGATCACCGAGGTGGCGCCGACCACCAGAAGCTTGCGCAGATAGCCATCGCCCTTCTTCGATATGCGACCCAGCTTGTCCTTGCCGCCCGAGGAGTTCTGGCGCGGGACCAAGCCGAGGAAGGCGGCAAACTCACGGCCCGACCGAAAGATCGCCGGGTCAGTCACCGAGGCCGACATTGCGGTCGCGGTGATGATGCCCACGCCCGGGATCGTCGCCAGTCGCTGGCTCGCCTGGTTTTGGCGATGCCAGGCGAGCAGCCTTCGCTCGAGGGCGTGAATCTGGAGCGCCAGTCCGGCGAGCTCGTCGCCCAGTGCCAAGAGAGCTGCGCGGCCGATCTCTGGTAACGACGGCACGGCGTCATCGCGCACCTGATCGATCAGCTCCACCGCCCTACGAGGACCTTGCGGAACGATGACGCCAAACTCGGCGCAGTGGCCGCGGATGGCGTTGATCAACATCGTGCGCTGCCGGATCAGCAGCTCCCGCGTCCGGTGAAGCACCAGAACCCCCTGGCTGTCGGCGCTCTTGATCGGCACGAAGCGCATGGTCGGCCGCGAGACCGCTTCGCAGATCGCCTCCGCATCGGCGGCGTCGTTCTTCTGCCGACGCAGATAGGCCTTCACGTAGGCCGGCGGCATCAGCCGGACATCGTGGCCGAGCGCTACAATCTGGCGAGCCCAGTAGTGCGCAGTGGCGCAAGCTTCCATGCCGATGAGGCAGGGCAGGAGACCTTCGAAGAAGGCCAACACCTCACTGCGCCGCAATTTCTTCCGGATCACCGCACCGGCGTTGTCAACGCAATGAACCTGGAAGACGGTCTTGGCGAGGTCGAGCCCAATCGTGGTAATCTGCATAGCGGATGGTCCCTGCATAGGTGGTTGCCTGACGACAGCCACCCTATGGCGCACAGACGCCGGACACAGGGGCCATCCACCCCATCAGCCCAAAGTTCAGGGCCCGCTACCCGGCGCACCTTGGCCGCGTCGGCTGACCAAGCCGACGCGCCCGCTTCGCTACTTCTACGGCTCGCCTGAGGTGATCCGCCTCGTGGTTATGATGCATATCAAATCCCCGCTGTCGCCGCTGTCCATGGGACTGTCCATAATCACTTCAGCCAGGAGCGCCACCTCATCAGCCGAGACCTCTACGGCGAACGGCGCTCAGCCGCCTTGGCCGAGTGTCGCCCCGGGGGCGGGCGCTGGATGTCGATGTGGTGGGGCGACAGTGCAGGCCACCCGATCCATCAACCGTTGGAAAGGATGGGCTAGAGAACGATGCGATCAGACGGCAACGTCTGATCGTTGAATCGTGCTCGACAATCAAAGCTGTAGAGCCTGATTTACGGTTCAGATGGTTCGATCTGAACCGATCGGGTTCTGGGGCCTCAGGCGGCGTCCCGCTCGCCGCGCACGGTGTGGAGCTGCTGGCCTTCGTGCCAGATCTCGACCCGCTCGTGGCTCTTGGCGGCGAGTATGTCCTCCGCAGCCTGGACCACGGCCTTCGGCTCGCGCGTGCGGACAGTCTCGATCGCCGGCCAGCCGTCGCCGGCGCTGAAAGCCATTAGAGTGAATCGTATCCCTGACATGAGAAGCCCCTTCGATATTTGTCGAGATATCGGCCACCGGCGTTAGGCATCCATGAAATTTCTTCGTTAGGTAATGGTGAAGGGTGGCCAGGGCGGGCCATGGTCTGTCTGGCATATCCGGCAAGCAGAGCTATACCTGCAGGCGTTCGGCCTCCTGCTGCAGCGGCGGCCAGCAATCACGACGCACCTAGAGCACCGAGGCCCCAGACCATGATCCGTCACGTCGTTATGTTCCGCCGCAAGGATGACGTCACCGACGAAGCCGTCCACGCCGCCTTCACCGACAACCTCCATATCCTGAAGGGGATCGACGGAGTCTCGAACGTCGGCTTCGGCCCGCTGGTGCCGTCCCAGCGGCACACCTACACCCACGCGCTGGTGTGCGACATCAAGGATCGCGAGACCCTGGCGGCCTACGGGCCGCATCCCCTGCACCAGGAATATGCCGGCTTCACGCGGCCGGTGATGGCCGACGTGATGGTGATCGACGTCGACCTTTAGTGCTTGCCGCCGCCGCCGGCCGCGCCCTCGGAGTCGGTGAGCAGCGAATAGACCGCATGCAGCATCCGGCCGCCGTCGACCGGGATTACCCCGCCGGTGGTGAAGGAACTGGCGTCGGCGGCCAGGAACACCGCGGCCGAGGCGATCTCTTCCGTGCTCCCGCCGCGGCGCATCGGGAGCTTGGCGATGCGGTCGCGTCCGGCGGCGCTGGCGAACAGGTCCGCGGCGCCGTGCGACTGGACCATGCCCGGCGCGATGATGTTGACGCGGATGTTGTCCTTCCCGAACTCGGCGGCGAGGTTCTTCATCAGCTGCACCTCGGCGGCCCGGGCGCAGGTGTTGATGCACCGCTCGCCGGTGGATTCGAAGGGCGAGCCGGAGCCGATGTAGATGATCGAGCCGCCACCGGCCTGCTTCATGTGCGGGATCGCCATGCTGGAGATCCAGAACTTGCTCCTGAAGACATGCAGGAACTGGTCGTCGATCGCCTCGTCCGGCGTGTCGATGGCCGAGCCGAGCCATATGCCGCCCGACGGTGACAGGACCAGGGTGGTGAGCTTACCGAAGCTCTCGATGGCGGTGTCGACGAGGCCTTGCAGGTCGGCTTTCTCGGCAATCGATCCCGCCTTGGCCACCGCGATGATCTTGCCGCCGCCATGCCTTGTATTGAGCTCGTCGGCCTTGGCTTGGGCGTCCGACTGACTGCGGCTGTTGATCACCAGGCGCGCGCCACGTTCGGCGAACTGGTCGGCGATCGTCGCGCCCATGCCCTTGGTGGCCCCGGTGATGACCACCACCTTCCCGGAAAGATCGAACCTGTCGCCGCTCATGAGACGCTCCCCCTGTTTGTTACGAAATCCGTGTATCTTCCTAACCTGGCCCTTGGCTATTCCGGGCCTGCCGCCGTCGCCTCTGGACCAGGGTCGTGGCGAGCGATAGCGCCGCCAACCCGATCAACGGTCCGATGACTAGGGGATCGAGCAGAAGTCCCAGGTTGGGCGCCTCGCCCCGGGCGATCACATGGCCGATTCCGGCGCCTACGCCGGAGTAGATGAGGGTGGCCGGTATGATCCCGAGGAAGGTGGCCAGCACATAGGCGCGCAGCGGCACATTGGCCAGGGCGGCGACCAGGTTGACCAGCCAAAAGGGAGCGACGGGCAACAGGCGCAAGGTGAGGACGTAGCCGAAGGCGTCGGCCCCGGCGCCGTCCATCAGCGCCTTCAGCCGGCCATCGGATCGTTCCGCCCTTTCCCGCAAGGCGACGCCCAGAGAGCTGCGGACCACGAGGAACACCACCAGCGCGCCCAGGGTCTCTCCGATCACCGTCGCGGCGGCGCCCAGCCAGATCCCGAACAGCAGACCGCCCGTCAGGGTCAGGATGAGGGCGCCCGGAAAGTTCACCCCCGTCACCACGATGAAGACACCCACGAAGATCAGCAGGCTCCCGACGAGGTCGTCCCGCGCCAGGCCGTGGAGGAAGGCATAGTGTTCCCGCAGGGCGTCGAGGCTCAGGTAGCGGGCGGCGCCGCTGGCCAGCAGGATGGCCGCGACCATGCCGAGCGCCGCCAAGGGCAGGTATCGCTTCAGGCTCGGCACGGCCGCTCCGGGTCAAGGGCGTGGGCGTGCGATCCTGACCGGAACCGTCGTCCCTGTCGCCGTCCAACGCGTCCCCGGCGGCTTGGGGGCCAGCCGGCGTCCTCTAGGCCTTCACGGGCACGTCGGGGTACCTGGCCTGGAGCATCCGACGGAAGCCGTCCTTCCAGTGGATCTTCCATTCCATGCCGATCTCGCTGCTGCGGGTGGTATCGACGATGCAGGCCGGAATCTTGAAATCGTCCGGATACTCATAGATCGGCTCCTTGCCGACGAGCTGCCCGATCCAGTCGGTCATCTCTTTCAGTTCGGCCGCCACGTCGCCGCCCCAGTTGACCACGAAGGCCGGGACCGAGGCTGCGTTCACCAGCTGCTCCAGGTGGCGAGACATGTCTTCATCGTGGATCGGCGAGCACATGAAGGGATAGTCCTTCGGCAACTGGGTGGGCCGGCCGAGGACCACGTTGTCCAGCAGGCGCCCCGGAAGCCCGCCGTCATCGTAGGCGCCCCCGTAGGACACGTTCACCCGCGCGATCGTGGCGGGGATGTTGTGGATCCGCGACAGGGTGCGCACCACGCCTTCGGCCGCCACCTTCGTCGCGCCGTAGTTGGGGGAGAACAGTGTCTGGCCGCCGAGGTCGTCGGTCTCCAGGTATTTGTGCATCGGGTCGGGATTCCGGGCGTAGTTTCCCGTCGCCGAGGCGTAGACGAAGGCCTTGCAGTTGCGGAAGTGGTACATGAGCAGGCCAGTGCCTTCGGGGTTGGCCACCATGCCGACTTCCGCCTTGCCCGGCCGAACCGACGCCGCCACGTGGATCACATAGTCGACGTCGGTGGGAATGCCGTCGAACTCGCCTTTGGTGTAATCGCCGACCACCGGCTTGACGCCGGCCGCCTTGGCCTTCTCCAGCGATCCAGGCTGGGTGAAGCGGGCCAGGCCCCAAATATCGTTGAGCGGGCCGAGATTGTCGGCGAATGCGCCGGCGACCTGGCCGGTGAAGCCGGTCAGCAGGATCCGCTTGCCCGTAATCATGTTTCCACCCTCGTTCTGATGAGCTGTCGCCAGCGACGCCGGCCATCCTCCACGGGGGGCCAGGCTATCAGGTGACTCTATGGACTCCGCGCAAACGTCAGCAAGCGCCATCGCCATCGCGAAAAGGACTCAGGCTCCGAAACTCAGACGAGAGCCTGCTTGTACAGCGCCAGGAGCTCGCTCCAGGCTCGCTCGGCCGCGGCCTCGTTGTACTTGTCGGAATCCTTCATGGTCCAACCGTGGAGGGCGCCCGGATAGACCTCGATCTTGGCGGTCTTGCCCGCCGCCGCGTAGGCCGTGCGCAGCTTGTCCTTGGAATCCGGCTGCTTCCTGTCGTCGTCGTCCGCGACGCCGAAGTAGGAGACCGCCTGGATCTTGGGGGCCAGCAGGTGGGGGCTGTTGGGGGCGTCGGTGGTCAGGCCGCCGCCATGGAACGAGGCCGACGCCCCGATCCGGGGGCTGGCGGCCGCCGCCTGGAGGGTCATCGGGCCGCCCATGCAGTAGCCCTGAACGCCGATCCTGGCCATGCTGTTGGTGGCGGGCAGGGAGTCCAGGTAGGCCACGGCCGCAACCGTGTCGCGCGCCACGGCCTCCTGGGTCAGCACCGCGCGCAGGGCGGTGAACTTGGCCATGTCGGCGGGATCTGCGAAGTTCAAAGGCCCGGGCACGGTGGCGGCCGTGCCATTGCGGTAGAATTGGTTGACCACCAGCACGACATAGCCCTGCGCCGCCAGACGGCGGCCCATGTCGCGGGTGGCCGGGCGAAGGCCGAATGCGTCCGGGAAGAACAGCACGCCTGGCCACTGACCTTTGCCGGAAGGGTGGAACAGGGCGGCGTCGACGGTTCCATCCGTGGTCTTGTAGGTCACGTCCGTCGCGGTGACCTCCGCGGCCTGGGCCAGGCCCGCGACACCGGCGACGCCTGCCGCGACGGTGAGGGCGGAGAAGGTCCGGCGCGTCAGGTCGTCGCCGGAAGCTGAGGGGGTCATCGTCTGAGCCATGCGGTCCTCCGGGGTTTTGCGGGAGTGTGATGGCAAGTCCGCCTCCGAGTCGAGAGCAGGTCAGCCGTGTTCACAGACGGGGTTTGCGAAAGCCGGCGCTCCGGCTATGGCAGGCGCGTCGTCCGGCTGGCGGCGGCTAGCAGGGGACTATGCAGGCGTGTCCAGGCGATCCGGCGCGGCATGAACTTCGAGCAATTGCTGAATCCCCAGTTGTGGCTCGGGTCGGATTTCTGGCTGTACGCGGCTGTGGGATTCGCCGCCCAGTTGGTCGATGGGGCGCTGGGCATGGCCTATGGGGTGATATCGACCACCGTGCTGCTGAGCGCCGGCGTCAGTCCGGCCAATGCCTCGGCCAGCGTGCATGCGGCCAAGGTGTTCACCGGCGCGGCCTCGGCGCTCTCGCACTTCGCGCACGGCAACATCGCCTGGCGCCTGCTGGCCTATCTATCAGCGGGGGGCGTCCTGGGCGGAGTCGTGGGCACCTATGTCCTCACCTCGATAGACGGCCAGAAGGTCAAGCCCTTCGTGGTGACCTGGCTCGGGCTGATGGGACTGGTGATCATCTATCGGGCCTGGAAGGGGACGCGCCCCAAGGTTTTCTCCTGGCGCGCGCCGTTCCCGCTTGGCCTAGTGGGTGGATTCTTCGACGCCATCGGCGGCGGCGGCTGGGGCCCTGTCGTCACCGGCACCCTGCTGGGCGCGGGCGCCGACGCCCGCAAGGCCATCGGCACCACCAATGCGGCGGAGTTCTTCGTGGCCGGCGCGACCTCGGTCGCGTTCCTGGTGGCGCTGCTCACGGGCCACTGGGAGACCGCCGGGCTGAAGGGCCTGCTGTCGGCGCTGGCCGGCCTGATCATCGGCGGGGTGGTCGCCGCGCCCATCGCAGGCTGGATGACCAAGGTGCTGCCGCTGCGCCTGCTGACCTGGATCGTCGGTCTCGTCGTGGTGGCCCTGGCCATCTGGCAGGGCGTGGACCTGCTCACCTAGAGCAGGATCGGTTCAGATGGAATCATCTGAGCCGTGAATCCTGCTCTAAATCAAAAGTGTAGAGCCTGATTCACGGTTCGATTCGAACCGATCAGGCCCTAGCCGCGGGTCGGACGTTCAGGCCTGGTCGGGCGGCGCCAGCCGCGAGAGGTTGGCCTCGCGGATCCTCGCGCCTTCATCGTCATAGATGAAAGGCAGGAAGGCGTAGCGGCGTCCCCGGGTCACCGGCGTGGCTTCGTGTTGGAGGCTGCAGCAGAACACCACCGCCCCGCCGGTGGGCGGCCGATAGGTGCGGGGGCCGAATTCGGGAAAGCGCAGATCGCCGCCCTCGAATTCCTCGGCGTTGAGGTTGATCGAGACCGCGAACCGCCGGTGGGCGGTGGCGAAGGTCTCGTTGTCCCGGTGCGGCCGGAAATAGCCGCCATCGGCGGCGTCGTAGCAAGCCACCAGATAGCGCTCGAGCCGGGTAGCCTCGAACTGGAAGGCCTTGGCGATCTCCGGCAGCAGGCGGCGTGTGATCCGCAGGCGCAGGCCTTTGCGGAAATCCTCGTCCTCGATCATCACGTCGCGCCGCTTCTTGAAATCGTCGAGGATCCCGACGGTTCGGCCATCTACGTCGCGCATGACGCCGGAGGGATCGCCGCCGTGCGCCTGGTAGGTCGCGACCAGTCGGGCGCAAATTTCCGGCTCGAAGACGCGCGGGACGATCAACACCGGCGCCTGCAAGGGCACGCCCGCATAATCCTCCAGGGCTGGCAGGTCGGCCAGGCTGGCGAAGAACGCGCCGGAGTCGTCCATGGGAGCGCTGGCCATCGCCCGCAGGGACGGGTCGAGGAGAAGCCAGTGCGGATGATGGGCGCCGGTCCCATCCAGGGCGCCATAGAGTCGGCTGATCGCCCGGTCACGGTCCAGGAAGAAGCGAACGCCGGGCAGCCGGTCCTTGGCGGTGGAGATGGACGCCTCGTCGGTGAGCACGAAGAAGGCCGAAAGCTTCACGTCGTCGAAGCGGCTGCGGTGCGCGCGGAAGTGGGCAAGGCGCTCGGCATGAACCGACGGATCGGCCGGCATGAAGGCCAGCAGCACATAGTGCCCGGCCGTCGTGTTGAAATAGTAGTTGGGGTTGGTGGGCGTCTGCGTCTTGAACCAGGGGGCGACATCGCCGACAGCCAGTCGTTCGGTCATTCTGAGATGGCCTCTGCGGTGGGCGCCGTCCGCTCCTGATAGGCCGCCAGCACGGCGGCGCCGGCCTCGTCGTAGAAGAACGGCAGGAGCGCATAGCGGCGGCCTTGGGTGACCGGCCTCGCCTCGTGCATGAGCGTGCAGGAGAACACTACCGCGCCCCCAGCCGGCGGCCGGTAGGTGGAGGGGCCGAACTCGGGGAACCGCAGGTCACCGCCCACGAAGTCGTCGTTCAGGTTGAGCGAGCAGGCGAACTTGCGATGCGCGGTGGCGTGCGTCGTGGAATCCCGGTGGGCGTGGAAGACGGCGCCGTCGTCGGCGTCATAGCAGCTCACCAGATACCGCTCGACGCGGGTGACCGTGAAGCCGAGGCCCCGGTGGATGAGCGGGAACAGCCGCCGTTCCAGGCGGTCGCGGAGCAGGGCGACCAGCTCCGGATCCCGGACGAGGATGTCGCGCCGTCGCTTGAGCTCGTCCATCACCGCCACGGTGCGGTCCCCCTGGTCGCGCATGACGCCCGTGAAAGCGCCCCCGTCTGCCTGATGCACGGCGATCAGCCGCTGGCGGAGCTCCGGCTCCAGGATCCGGGGGACGGTCAGCACCGGGGCGTGAAGAGGCGCCGCGGCATGGTCGGCGACCGCCGGCAGGCCCGCCAGCCGGCGGAACACCGCTTCGGTGTGCTCCAGGCCGCCGAAGGCGAAGACCCGCAGGGTCGGGTCAAGGATCATCCAGGCCGGCGCGCCCATGCCGTCGCCGTCGGGCCTGTCGAAAAGGCGGCTGACCTGGCGATCGAGGTCGATGATCCAGCGCAGCGCACTGATGTCGCGGACGGAAGCGGCCGTCTCGGGGTCGCGCACGACCACGAAGACGGCCAACCTGCCCGCGTCGAACATGCCCTGGTTGGCCGCCAGCGCCTGCAGGGCCGCACCGCGGCCTGCGTCGTCCAAGGGCAGGAAGGCCAGCAGCACGTAGCGGCCGGCGGCGCGGTCGAAGGCGAACTCGGGTTCTGAGGCGGTGGCCGCCCTGAACCAGGGGGCGGGCTCGCCGACGGAGAGCAGCATGGACGGTCCTCTGAGGGCCTATCTAGTTCGCCCCGACGGGAGCGTCACCTATGGCGGCCATATGCGCGACAATGCGGCCCAGTTTCATCCGCGCGTGCATGCGCGTGCGCGTACGCGTGAGGAGATGGCGCCGGGGTCGTCCGGGTGGTAACTATGACCCCCACATAGCGTGTTTGATTCTAGCGGCTAAATCCCTGCCTTGACCGACGAAACCACCACCCCTCCGGACGACCGGCGCGGGGGCGTAGCCCCCATCGCGATCGAGGACGAACTGAAGCGTTCGTACCTCGACTACGCCATGAGCGTGATCGTGAGCCGGGCGCTGCCAGACGTCCGCGACGGGCTGAAGCCGGTGCACCGGCGCATCCTGTTCTCGATGAACAGGGAAGGGCACACGCCCGACAAGGGCTATGTGAAATCCGCCCGCATCGTCGGCGACGTGATGGGTAAATACCATCCGCACGGGGACCAGGCGATCTACGACACCCTGGTGCGGCTGGCGCAGCCGTTCTCCATGAGCCTGCTGCTGATCGACGGTCAGGGCAACTTCGGTTCGGTGGACAACGATCCGCCGGCGGCCATGCGCTACACCGAATCCCGGATGACCAAGGCGGCGATGGCCATTCTGGCCGACCTGGACAAGGACACCGTCGACTTCAAGGAGAACTACGACGGCTCCGAGCAGGAGCCGGTGGTGCTGCCCTCGCGCATCCCCAACCTTCTGGTCAACGGGGCCGGCGGCATCGCCGTGGGCATGGCGACCAACATCCCGCCGCATAACCTGGGCGAGATCGTCGACGCCTGCCTGGCCTATGTGGACGATCCCGAAGTCGGGCTGGACGCGCTGCTGGACATCGTGCCCGGGCCGGACTTCCCTACCGGCGGCCAGATCATCGGGCGGACGGGCGCGCGCCAGGCGCTGATGACCGGCCGCGGCTCGGTGATCATGCGCGGCGAGGCGACCGTCGAGGAGATCCGAAAGGATCGCGAGGCGATCATCATCACCTCCATCCCCTACCAGTTGAACAAGGCCTCGCTGGTGGAGCGGATCGCCGAACTGGTGCGCGAGAAGCGCATCGAGGGGGTCGCCGACCTGCGCGACGAGAGCGACCGCCAGGGCATCCGCGTGGTCATCGAGATGAAGCGCGACGCCTCGGCCGAGGTGCTGCTGAACCAACTCTACCGCTACACACCGCTGCAGACCTCCTTCGGGGTCAACATGCTGGCCCTCAATCGCGGCCGGCCGCTGCAGATGGGCCTGCGCGACATGATCGTCGCCTTCGTGGATTTCCGCGAGGAGGTGGTGGAGCGGCGCACCAAGTTCGAGCTGTCCAAGGCCCGTGACCGGGGGCACGTGCTGGTGGGTCTGGCGCTCGCCGTCGCCAACATCGACGAGTTCATCCACATCATCCGCTCCTCCAAGGACCCCGCCGAGGCCCGCGAGCGGCTGGTGGCCAAGGACTGGCCGGCGGGCGACA
>CANJKG010000057.1 GCA_947474775.1 Caulobacteraceae bacterium
AGCCTGGGCTGAGGCGGCGGTCGCCCGCCTCATTCCGGCGCCAAATGCGGCGGATAGTGAGGCATGCCAAAGGTCGCAAACCCGCTCCCCGTCCTGCTCCTCGCCCTGGCCACGCTGGCGGCCTCGCCGGCGCTGAGCGCGGAGGCCGCCGACGATGCGCCTGTCACCACCGCCTCGGCAGGCGCCGCCGATCCCACAGCCGCGCCTACGGTGGCCGAGCCCGCCCCTCAGGCCGTCGCGCCCCTCAGCGTCACGGACCAGATCGACGCCTTTCTGCGGTCCTCCCCCGTGGGGGCGATCCCCCGGGACGACGCGCCCGGCGTCACCACCGGCGCTGAGCCGCGCAAGGTCCATGGCGAGGCCAGCATCGCGGTCGGCACGGGCGGCTATCGCAGCGTCTACCTCCGCAGCGACCTGCCCGTGGGCAAGACAGGGACACTAAGCGTGGCGGTAGAAGACACCAGGTTCGGCCGCCGCGGCGGCTACGACTATGGCTACCCCTACGGCGGCCTCTACGGCCACGGCGGCCCGGCAGGGCGCCAGAGCCTGGGGATCGGCCTGTCGCTGGGCGGCGAGGCGCGGCCCGACGCCCGGGGACTGGGCTGCCGCTCCTGGCTCGATCCCGAGCGCCCCTATGTCGACACCCCCGAGCGCCGGGCCTGTCTGCAGAGGCATGAGGACGGTTCCCGGCGGATGTGGCGAGCGCCGGGCTGATGCGACCTACCGCCCCTTGAACACCGCCTGCCGCTTCTCGTTGAAGGCGCCCACGCCTTCGCGACGGTCAGCGGTGCGGAACAGGTCGTTGTAGAGCTCCACCTCGAAGTCCATGGCCGCCGGCAGCTCCATGTTGACACCGCGGCGCACCACCTTCTTCAGCGCGCGAACCGACAGGGGCGCCTTCGTCGCGATCACGCCCGCCGTCTCCAGGGCCTTGGGCATCAGGTCATCCGGCGCGTAGACGGCGTTGACCAGGCCGTAGTCCAGGGCCTTGGCGGCGGAGAACGGCAGGCCGGTGGTGAGCAGTTCCAGCGCCCGCCGCGTCCCTACCGCTCGCGGCAGGTTCTGGGTGCCGCCGAGACCCGGCATGATTCCCAGGCCAACCTCCGGCAGGCCGAAGCGGGCGTTGTCGGCGGCGTAGATGAAGTCGCAGGCCAGCGCCTGTTCGGAGCCCCCGCCCATAGCCGCGCCCTGGACCGCGGCGATCACCGGGACCGGCACCGCCAGCTGGGCGCGGATCATGTCCTCGAACAGCTTGTGCTGGTCGGCCCAGGCCTGGTCGGTCATGCCGTTGCGCTCCTTCAGGTCCGCGCCGGCGCAGAAGTGCTTGCCCTCGCCGGCCAGGACCACGGCGCGCAGGTCGGCGCGGGCGGCCAGGCCCGCCCAGACCTCCAGCAGTTCGCGACCCATGAGGGTGGAGAGCGCGTTGAACGCCTCCGGACGGGAGAAGGTCACGACCACGAGGCCCGGGGCGGGTTCGGCGATCTTCAGGGTCTCGGGCATGGGATTTCCGTGGCTGGTGGAGCTTGCGGCGACTTGCTAGAGCCCATGGAGCCGAAGGGAAAGGGCTGATGAGGGCGCGCCCGCGTCCGCCAGCGATCCCGCCGGCGAACCGATCTCGACCTGGGGAGGCGCGGCGCATTGGCGAAGACCGACGAGCGCGCGCCCAGGACCCCGTCCGGCTTCGGGCCCGGCTTCATGGCGCCCCTGATGATCGCCGCCGCGCTCAACCCGTTCAACTCCACGTCCCTGGCCGTCGCCCTGACGCCGATCGGCCGGCAGTTCGACGACCTGGCGGGCACGGCCTGGCTGCTGGCCGCGGTCTATCTGTCGGCGGCCATCGCCCAGCCGGTGATGGGCCGCATCGCCGATCTGTTCGGCCCGAGGAGGACCCTGTTCGCCGGCATGACCATCGTGGCCCTGGGCGGGCTGATCGGCGCCTGTGCGCCCAACATGGCGGTGCTGATCGCCTCGCGCCTGATCATCGGGGTGGGCACCTCCGCGGGCTATCCCTGCGGACTGGCCATGATCCGCGCCCAGGCGGCGGCCCTGGACGTGCCGCCGCCGGCCCGGGCGCTGGCCTTCCTGTCGGTGGCGGCCAACATCTCGGGCACGGTCGGCCCGCCCTTCGGCGGGTTCATCCTGGCCATGCTGGGCTGGCGATGGCTGTTCCTGATCAACCTGCCGCTGGCGGTGATCGGCCTCCTGGCGATGCGCACCCTGCCCGCCGACCCGCCGCCCCGGCGCTTCGACCTTGGCGCGATCGACCTGCCCGGAATGATCCTGTTCGGCATAGGGATCACCGCCCTGATGCTGTTCCTGATGGACCTGAGCACCCATTTCGACCCCTGGCGCCTGGGGATCGCGGTCGTGTTCCTCACGGCCCTCTTCATCTTCGAGCGGGGGCAGGCCCGGCCGTTCGTCGATGTCCGGATGCTGGGTCGTGACGGCACGTTGCCGCTGATCTACCTTCGCCAGGTCCTGACCAGCGCCATGATGTACAGCCTGTTCTACGCCGCACCCCAGTGGATGCAGGCCTCGCGCGGCTTGCCACCGGCGGAGGTGGGCGTGCTGATGCTGCCCTACGCCCTGAGCGCCGCCGTCGCGACCTTCATCGTCTCGCGGCCGAAGTGGGCGCCGGCGCGGCCGGCGATCAACATCCTGAGTCTGGTGGCCGTGGGTGTCGGCGTCTTCCTGCTGGACTCCAGCCTGCCGATCTCCGCCGTCGTCGTGCTGCTGGGCTTTTGCGGGCTGGCTAGCGGCTCCCAGGGCATGTGGCACCAGCAGGGCCTGATGCGCCACGCGCCGCCGGACCATATGGGAGCCGCGGCCGGGCTGCTGCGGACGGCCCAGTATATCGGCGCCATGCTGGCGGCGATGATGATCGCGCTCGTCATGCACCGCGGGGCGGACGACGGGTCGATGCGGCTGCTGGCGTTCATCTTCGCCCCGATGATCCTGCTGATGCTGGCGCTGGTGGTGATCGACCGCAAGGCCCTGGCGAGGGACTAGGTTCAGGCCCTACACTTCGACCCCGTCAGGGAAAGGCGCGACGCATTGGCGGACACTGAGGACAGCGCGCGCAAGACGCCTTCGGCCTTCGGACCGGGCTTCATGGTCCCCCTGATGATCGCCACGGCGCTGAACCCTCTGAACTCGTCGTCGCTGGCCACCGCGCTGACCCCCATCGACCGGGAGTTCAACGACCCGGCCGGCGCGGCCTGGCTGCTGGCGGCGGTCTATCTTTCGGCGGCGATCTTCCTGCCGGTGTTCGGCCGGACCGCTGACATGTTCGGTGCCAAGCGGACCCTGATCTTCGGCACGGTGATTGTGGCCATCGGCGGCGTCATGGGGGCCTTTGCCCCGAACATGAGCGTGCTGATCGTCTCGCGGGCGGTGATCGGGATGGGCACGTCGGCGGGATACCCCTGCGCCATGGCGATGCTGCGCGCGCGGGCCCAGGCGTTGGGCGTGACGCCACCGAACCGCACCCTGGCCTTCCTGTCGGTGTCGTCCCACATCTGCGGCATGCTCGGCCCGCCGCTGGGGGGCTTCGTCCTGGCCCTGCTGGGCTGGCGGTGGATATTCCTGGTCAACCTTCCGCTGGCTCTGATCGGCCTCTTGACCATGCGGGCGCTGCCGGCCGATCCGCCGCCCCGACGTGTCGACATCAGTGTGATCGACCTCCCCGGCATGGCGCTGTTCGCCGGCGGGATCGCCGCCATGACCCTGTTCCTGATGAGCGTGGCGACCCGCTTCGATCCCTGGACGCTGGGGATCTCGGCGGCGTTCCTGGCCGCCCTGGTGGTCTATGAGCGGCGGCTGGCCGACCCCTTCATCGACGTCCGCATGCTGGCCCGCAACGGCGCCCTGGCGCTGGTGTTCCTGCGCCAGACGATCAACGGGGTGATGATGTACGGCCTGTTCTATTCCATCCCCCAGTGGATGCAGGCCTCCAAGGGCCTGCCCCCGGCCCAGGTGGGGCTGATGATGCTGCCCTATTCCATGATCGGGACCATCACCACCTTCGCCTTGGCGCGCCCGAAGTGGGCGCCCGCGCGGCCGTTCATCAACGCCTTCGCCCTGCTGGCGGTGGCCGGCGGCATGTTCCTCCTGCAGGCCGGCCTGCCGACGCCTGCGGCCAGCGTCTTCCTGGGCTTCTGCGGCATGGCCACCGCCGCGCTCGGCATGTGGAACCAGCAGAGTCTGTTGCGCCACGCGCCGCCCGACCAGACCGGCGCCGCCGCCGGCCTGTTCCGCACGACGCAGTATGTGGGAGCCATGCTTGCGGCCGTGCTGATCGGGATGGTGATGCATCGCGGCGCCGACGACGGATCCATGCGGCTCCTGGCGCTGATCTATGCGCCGATGCTGCTGGTGGTCCTGGCGCTCACCGCCTTCGACCGCCCGGAGCGGCACGCGGCCTGAGGATCACGCCACCTGGGTCGCGCGGGGCTCGGCCACGGCGCGCTCGATGGCGTCGTATAGGTTGGCGATGTCGATAGGCTTGGCCACGTGGCCGTCCATGCCGGCGGCCAGGTATTCCTCGATCTGGTGGGTCATGACATTTGCCGACAGCGCCAGCATCGGCGTCCGGGGCCGCCCGTGGGCCTTCTCGAAGGCGCGGATGGCGCGGGCGGCGTCGGCGCCGCTCATGCGCGGCATTTGGGCGTCCATCAGCACCAGGTCGAAGTTTTCGGCCTCGTAGGCGGCCACCGCCTCCACGCCGTCGCCGGTCATGGTCAGGGACACATCCAGGGGCTCCAGCAGCGACTTCAGGACCAACTGGTTGGAGGCGTTGTCCTCGGCCGCCAGGATCCGCAGTTGGCGCTCCACGCGCGGCGCCTTCCGCATCGCCTGCTCTGGCTTGGCGGGGGCCGGCGCGAAGGTGTCGCGCGCCAGCGGCAGGGTGATGGTGAAGCGCGCGCCCTCGCCCTTCTGGCTCTCCGCCTCGATGCGCCCGCCCATCAGCTCGACCAGGTGCAGGCAGATGGAAAGGCCGAGGCCCGTGCCCCCGAAACGCCGGGTGGTGGAGGTCTCCGCTTGGCTGAACTTGGCGAACAGCTTGGGCAGTTCCTCGGGCGCCAGGCCGATGCCGGTATCCACCACCGAGATGACCAGGCCGGCGCCTGGGCTGTCCACCCGCACGGTCACCGATCCGGCCTCGGTGAACTTCACCGCGTTGGAGATCAGGTTGGAGATCACCTGGCGCAGGCGCAGCGGGTCGCCCATCCAGCGCCCGGCCGCCCGCGGCTCGATGCTCAGCTCCAGCTTCAGGTCCTTGGCCAGCGCCAGGCCGCTGAACGCGGCGCAGGCGTTGCGCGCCAGCTCCTCGATGTCGAAGGACGTCGCCTCCAGCTCGACCTTGCCGGCCTGGATCTTCGACATGTCGAGCACGTCGTTGAGGATGGCCAGCAGCGAGGCGCTGGCTTCCTGAACCACCTCCAGCCGCTTGCGCTGCAGCGGCGCGAGGTCGTCCATGGCCATCACCTGGGCCATGCCCATGATGCCGTTGAGCGGAGTGCGCACCTCGTGGCTGACATTGGCGATGAAGGCCGACTTGGCCTGGTCGGCGGTGTGGGCCTCGTCGCGGGCCGTCATCAGATCCAGGGCCAGGCGGCGTACGCGCAGGATCAGGGCCGTCACCACCAATCCCAGCAACACGCCTAGCGCCACGATGGGCCAACGGGCCTGGAACAGCACCCCGCGGCCGGGAAGGTCCGGCTTCCAGGTGAGCCCACCGGCGGGCGCGCCGGGACCGCCGATGTCGACATAGGGGCCGCGCGCGGGCCGCGTGGGCAGCAGGCGCGCCTGATGCACGCCGTAGTCGTCGCCTAGGGCCTGCACCCGGGCGGGATCCAGGCGGATCGCCGAGAGGACGACCACCTCGCGGGCGACCAGCGGCCCGCGCCAGGACGCCTCGGGCGCCACGGTCGAGCCGGCGACCAGATAGACGCCGTCCTCAGCCCGGATCACGTCTTTCGCGCTGGCGACGCGGTCCAAGCCCATGACCTTAGGGTCGGCGGCGAGCTTGCCGCCCTGGGCTAGCCGGATCTGCGCGGTAAGCGGGGCGGCGGCGTGGGCGAAGCTCGCCACCGCCTGCGCCGGGACGCTCTCGCCCCCGCGGGAGGCGTGGATGACGCGGCCGGCCTGGTCGACGGCGATCGTGAGGTCGTGGCCATGGTGCTGATGGTAGTAGGCCCCGAACGCCCGGTTCAGCCATGCCGGATCGGGCGCCGCCACGGCCCGCTCATAGGCCTCGTTCGAAACCGTGGCCGAGAGGACGTCGGCGCGCAACCGGGTCAGGCCGCGCTCGATCCCGCCCCGCATGAGCTGGACCTCCCGCAGCTCGTTCGAGCGGTTCATCTCCGCGCCGGCGTAGATGAACAGGGCGAGGCAGCCCGATAGCACGATCAGCGTGGCCCAGACCGCCATGAGGACGAGGTCACGCAGAGGCCCGCCCGTCTCACGCGGGACCTTGAGCACTGCAGAGGGGACGGCCCATGGGGGCAAGGTCGTTTCTCTCGTTCCCTGGCTGAACGCCCCAGATTGCGCCCGAGTGCTTAGACAATGGTTACGTTCGAATAGTCCGCCAATTGATGGATGATCTGCCGCAGCCGCGGGACTGGCGCCCGGCGCCCGGTCCTTCTAGAAGGGCCCCGAACGAGATTGTCGGAGAATTGAAATGCAGGAAGTCTGGATCATCGACGCGGCGCGTACGCCGCGCGGCATCGGCCGGGTGGGCAAGGGCGCGCTTTCGGACATCCACCCCCAGCGCCTGCTGTCGACCGTCCTGCGCGCCCTGCAGGAGCGCAACGACCTGAAGACCGAGGAGGTCGATGACGTGGTCGCCGGCTGCAGCCAGCAGTCGGGCAAGCAGGGCGCCTGCATCGCGCGGATGGCGCAGCTCGACGCCGGCTGGGCCGACACCTCCACAGGGATGACCGTTTCGCGGTTCTGCGGCTCTGGCCTCAGCGCGGTCAATGTGGGCGCCATGGGGATCGGCGCGGGCATGCAGGACCTGGTCGTGGCCGGCGGCGTCGAGATGATGTCCTACACCTCCACCCTGCCCAGGACTGTGGGGCCACTGCTGGACGCCGACAATACGCACCTGCGTGAGGCGTATGTGCAGATGAACGTGGGCGTGGCCGCCGACGTGATCGCCACCCTGGAGGGCATCACCCGCGAGGACGTGGACAAGCTGGGCTATGAGAGCCAGCAGCGGGCGGCCCACGCCATCCAGAACGGGCATTTCGACAAGAGCCTGGTCCCGGTCTACCGCGACGACGGCACGCTCGCCCTGGACAAGGAGGAGTTCCCGCGCCCGCAGACCACCCTGGAAGGGCTCGCCGGCCTGAAGGCCTCCTTCGAAGCCATGATGGATAATCCGCTCACCGACGACGGCCTGACCTTCCGGCAGGTGATCGAGAAGCGCTGGCCGGGCATGAAGATCAACCACATGCACCACGCGGGGAACTCCTCCGGCGTGGTGGACGGCGCCGCCGGCCTGATCCTGGCCTCGCCGGAATACGCCCGGGCCCAGGGCTGGAAGCCGCGCGCCCGCATCCTCGCCATGGCCAACGCCGGCGATAATCCGGAGCTGGTGCTCAACGCGCCGGTCCCGGCCGCCAAGAAGGTGCTCAAGAAGGCCGGGATGAACGTCTCCGACATCGAGTTGTTCGAGGTCAACGAGGCCTTCGCCGTGGTGCCGCTCAAGTTCATGCGCGACCTGGACGTCGACCCGGACAAGGTCAACGTCAATGGCGGCGCCATGGCGCTGGGCCATCCCATCGGCGCCACCGGGGCGATCATCCTGGGCACCCTGCTGGACGAGATGGAGCGCCGCGACCTCTCCGTCGGCATGGCCACCATGTGCGCCGCCGGCGGCATGGCCCCGGCGACAATCATCGAGCGGTTCTAGACCCCTTCCACGCCACCTGGGCCGCGGCGCTCTTGCGCCGCCGCCCAGGGACGGGCGAAAAAGGAACGGCGACGCCGGAATGGCGCGACTAGCCGTCAGGGAGGACAGGATGAGCGATCATACCGGGCGTATCGACACCAGCCGCAGGGCGCTGATCGCCGGGGCGGCGGCACTCGCCGGCGCCGGACTAGCCGGCCCGGGCCGCGCCCAGCCGGGTCCAAGGCGCGGCGACGAACTGACCTGGATGCCGGTTTGGCGGATCGGCCAGCTGATCCGCTCGCGGCAGCTCTCGCCGGTGGAGGTGGTCGACCATTTCCTCGCCCGCACGCAGAGCCTCAACCCGACGGTCAAGGCGTTCACCCACGTTGACCACGAGGGCGCGCGCGCCGCGGCCCGCGCCGCCGAGGACGCGGTCATGAGGGGTGGCCCGCTGGGCCCGCTGCATGGCGTCCCGATCCCCTTCAAGGACCACATCATGGTCAGGGGCATGCCGCTGTCCTTCGGCAGGCCGGGCGAGCCGCCGCGGATCCCCGACCACGACGACATCATCGTCGAGCGCGTGCGCGCCGCGGGCGGGATCGTGATCGGCAAGACGGTGATGGCCGGTCCGCCGGCCATGATCGGGGCGGCCAACCCCTACGACCTGACCCGCACCGCCGGCGCCTCCAGCTCCGGCTCAGCCGCGGCCGTGGCCGCCGGCATGGTCCCCGTGGCCATCGGCAGCGACGGCGGCGGCTCCACCCGCCTGCCGGCGGCCTATTGCGGCATCGTGGGCCTGCACCCCACCACCGGTCGCGTCCCGGGGTTCCAGAGCAGCGCGCGCCGCTCCGACCTTGGCGCGATCAGGGGCTGGCTGCAGCGGGGATGGTCGGCCACCTACGGCCCGCTCGCCCGGGACGCGCGCGATGCGACGACCCTGCTGCAGGTGACCGCCGGTCCCGACTGGCGGTCCATGGACAGTTTCAAGGGCCCCACGCCGGACTACCTGCGCGACCTGGACGCCGGAGTGAAGGGCATGAGACTGGCCTGGAGCGCCGACATGGGCTTCGCCAGCCGCTATTACGACGCCGGCAGCCCAAATGTGATCGACGCCGTCACCGCATCGGCCCGCAGCTTCGAATCCCTGGGCGCGCGGGTGGACGATCCGGGTCTGCGGGTGGACGATTCACACCCGATCTTCCGTTCGATCATGGGCGGGCTCGACACCATCGCAGGCGCGCCCGCCCGCCCGCGCGGGGAACTGATGGACCTGGACGACGCCTTTGACGCCCGCGAGCGGCTCGCGCGGCAATATCTCGACCTGCTCGGCCGCTATGACGTCCTGCTGACGCCCGCCACCCCGATCATCGCCCCCACCATCGAGGCCTGGACCGCGTGGCTGAGGCAGCCCGGCTTCGGCGCCCGCTACACCTGCCTTACCGGCCCGTTCAACACCCTGGGCTTCCCGGCCGTGGCCGTGCCCTGCGGGTTCCTGGACGGCATGCCGCTGTCATTGCAGATCGTCGGCCGCCCGGACGAGGACGCCAAGGTCATGCGGGTGGCGCGCGCCTTCGAGAAGATCTACGCCCCGACCCGCCGTCCGCAGTTCTGAAGCCTCAGGCCGTCTTCAGCATCTCGGTGTCGATCGGCAGGCTGCGGATGCGCTTGCCGGTGGCGGCGAAGATGGCGTTGGTGAGCGCCGGGATCACCGGCGGCAACGCCGGCTCGCCCAGGCCGGTGGGCGGGTAGTCGCTGAGCACCCAGTGGACCTCCACCGGCGGGGCCTCGTTGATCCGCAGGAGCGGGTAGTCGGCGAAATTGCTCTCCACCGCGCGGCCGTCCTTGATGGTGATCTTCTGGTGCAGAGCCATGGACAGGCCGTCTATGGCGCTGCCCTGCACCTGGTTGATCGCGCCCAGGGGATTGATGATGTGGCGACCCACGTCGCCGGCCACCCAGACCTTCGCCACCTTGACCTGGCCTGACGGCGCGACGGCGGCCTCCACCACCTCGGCGAAATAGCCTCGGTGGCTGAAGTGGAAGGCGACGCCCAGGCCGGAGCCCTTGGGCAGCTTGCGGCCCCAGCCCGACTTCTCGGCCACCAGCTTCAGTACGCCGGCCATGCGCTCGGCGTTGTAGCCGGCGGCCCCCTCGCCCACCATCTTGCGGTCGCCCAAGAGCTTTAGCCGGAAGGCCACCGGGTCGGCGCCGGCGGCATGGGCCAGCTCGTCGATGAACGACTGCATCACGAAGGCGACGGCGTTGGAGCCCGGCGCGCGCAGGTAGCCGGTGGGCACGCCACAGGGCATCAGGCTGACGTCGAGGCGGAAGTTCTCCACGAACCGGGAGGGGAACTCGGTCGGCGCGAGCTGGCCCGCCCGGATGAACTCCGTCCCCTCGCCAAAGCCGACAAAGTGGTTGCGCCAGCCCACCACCTGGCCCGTGGCGTCCACCCCGGCCTTGAGGAAGTGATAGCTGGCCGGCCGGTAGAAATCGTGCGCCAGGTCGTCCTCGCGGCTCCACACCAGCTGCACCGGCGCGCCCGCCTGCTGGGCGATCCAGGCGGACTCCACCATGAAGTCGTTGATCAGCCGCCGGCCGAAACCGCCGCCTGACCGGATCACATTGATGGCCACGTCCTCGGGCTTGACGCCCAGCGCCTTCACGATGCCCTGGCGGCCGCTGTCCGGGTTCTGTGTCGGCGCCCAGAGTTCGACCTTGCCACCCTTGAATACCGCCGTGCAGTTCTGCGGCTCCATCGGCGCATGGGCCAGGAACGGATAGTCGTAGGCGGCCTCCACCACCTTGACCGCGCCGGCCAGGGCCTTATCCACATCGCCGTCGTTGCGATCGGTCCGCTGCGGCTCGCCCGCGCCCAGCGCTCGGGCCTGGGCCAGGAATCCCGCGCTGCTCTGCGAGGAGGTGGGATGGTCCGCCCATTTGATATTGAGCCTGTCGCGACCCTTCCTGGCCGCCCACCAGCTGTCGGCCACCACGGCGACGCCCGGCGAGAGGTTGTCGATCCCGGCGAGGCCCTCGGAGATGAACACGCCCCGCACGCCCCTGACGGCCTTGGCCGCCGCCACGTCGGCGCTGGCCACCTTGGCCCCGTATACCGGCGCCTTGGCGTATGTGGCGTAGAGCATCCCAGGCAGACGCACATCCATGCCGTACAGAGGCGCCCCGGTGACGATCTTCGCCGTGTCGTACTGCGGCGTGGGCTTGCCGATTATCCGGTAGTCCCTGGCGTCCTTCAGCGCGACCTTGGTGCGATCCGGCGCGGGCATGCCGGCGCACTGGCTGGCCAGCGCGCCATAGGCCGCGCTGCGTCCCGACGCGGTGTGGATCACCTTCCCCGGGCTGGTGGCGCACTCCCCGACCTCGCAGTTCCAGGCGAGCGCGGCGGCCTGGATCAGCATCAGGCGGGCGACGGCGCCCACCTGGCGCAACTCGTCCCAGTTCATGGGCGTGGACTGGCTGCCGCCGGCGGACTGGCGCCCGAATCGGGATGGGTCACTGGGCGCCTGCTCGACGCGGACATCGGCCCAGTCCACGTCCAGCTCCTCGGCGATGAGCATGGGCAGCATGGTGCGGACGCCCTGGCCTATGTCCGGGTTCCTGGCCTGGATGGTGACGATGCCATCCGATCCGATGCGCACATAGGCGTTGAGGGGGGTGGCCGGGGCGGCCTGCCCGGCCCGGGCCGGCGGGGTGAACCGGAAGGCCAGGACCAGCCCCGCCGCGGAAGCCGTCGCCTTGATGAATTGGCGCCTTGAAGCGCCTATGGCCTGCACACCCATGATGCTGACGCCTCCTAGCTAGCGGATTTGCTCACGGTCGGCCCGGGCTGGCAATCAGACCCTGGGGAGGATCACCACGGCGTCCGCCAGTTCGTTGGGATTGTCGCCGGCCCTGGCCGGGAAGCGCTCGGCCAGGACGTCGCCGCACAGGCTTACGGCGGCGGCGAAGCCGGCCCCGGCTTCGCCGCGCTTCAGCCCGGCCGTGAGCGCGGCCATCGCGCGGTCCCATACCGCCGGCTCCACCAGCGAGGCGATACCCTCGTCGGCGATCAGTTCCGCCATGTGCTCCGAGAACGAGACGAAGATCAGAACGCCGGTGCGCTCGCGGGTCAGGTGGAGGTTCTTGGCCACGAACTGCTCCTGGGCGCGCCGGCGCACCCGGGCCCGTTTGAGGCCTCGCGGCGTCATCAACCGGCGCACCGGCGGCAGGGCCACCACCAGCGCGGTGACCGCGAACAGGGCGGCCTGCAGCACGATGGTCTCGATCAGCGCCTGGCGGGCCGCCGCCGGGCCGTCATGGGCGGCGCTCCAGCCACCGAACAGGCCGGCGAGGTCGATGGTCACGCCGGCGACCAGCAGGATGACCGGCGCCAGCAGCGCCACGGCCGCCGCCCAGGCCAGCGGGATTTCGCCATAGTCGGAGCTGTCCTGCGCGACGACGCAATAGATCTCGCCGGTGGTGCGCGCCTCGGCCTCGCGGACGGCGGCCTCGATCGCGGCCAGGTCGGATGGGCTCAAGGACATCTCACCAGCTCCCCTCACCAGCTTCCAGACGATCCGCCGCCGCCGAATGACCCGCCGCCGCCGGAGAAGCCGCCGCCTCCACCGCCGCCGCGCCAACCGCCGCCGCCGCCCCAGCCGTCACGACGCCCGCTCCCGGACAGCAGCAGCGGCAGCAGCCACCAGGCGCCGCTGCGCCCCCGGCCACGGAACAGGCCGCTCAGCAGCCAGAACACGATGAAGATCACGAAGATCAGCGGTGGGGCGAAGCCGCCGTCGCCGCGCGCCTTCTGGGCCTGGGCCGCCTGGGCCACACGGGCCTTGGCCTGATCCTCCGGCAGGGCGAGGTGCTGGACCAGCGCCTCGGTCCCATCGATCACGCCCTGCTCCATCCGCCCCTCGCGGAACTGCGGCAGCAGCTTGGTCTGCAGGATCACGCTGGAGAGCGCGTCGGTGAGCACCGGCTCCAGGCCATAGCCCACCTCGATGCGCACCTTCCGCTCGGCCGGCGCCACCAGCAGGATCGCTCCGTCGTCCTCGCCCTTGCGGCCCAGGGCCCATGCGCGGCCCAGCTGGTAGCCGAAGTCCTCGATCTCGTAGCCCTGCAGGTTGGGCAGGGTGGCCACCACCACCTGATGGCCGGTCTGGGTCTCCAGCGCGGCCAGCTCCCCGGTCAGCCGCTGCTCCGTGGCGGGCGACAGGATCTGGGCGTCGTCCACCACCCGTCCGGTCAGGGCCGGGAACTTGGGGTCGGCGAAAGCGGCTGTGGCCAGGACGAGGACGGCCAGGGCGGCGAGGGCCGCCAGCCATCCCCATCGCGGGGAGGTCGTCACTTGGCGGGCGCCGGCTCAGGCGGCGGCGAGCCAGGGGCGGCAGCGGCCGGCGGCGGCGCGAAGCTCACCGAGGGCGCGCTCTGGGCCGCCGAGGTGGCCGCGAAAAGCTCCATAGGCTTCGTCGAGCCGTACATGGTCTTGGCCCAAATGATGCTCGGGAAGGTGCGCAGCGTAGTGTTGAAGTCGCGGACCGCCTCGTTGTAGTCGCGCCGGGCGATGGAGATGCGGTTCTCGGTGCCCTCCAGCTGGCTCTGCAGGGCCAGGAAATTGGCGTTCGACTTCAGGTCCGGGTAGGCCTCCTGCATCATCCGGAACGGGATCAGGGATGCGGAGACCTGGTTCTGCGCCGCCTGGTAGCGCTGGAAGGCCGCCGGGTTCGAGGTGATCGAGGCGTCGGAGGGAACCCTGAGCGCCCCGGCGCGGGCCTCGGTGACCCCGATCAGGACGCTGCTCTCCTGGGCCGCATAGCCCTTCACCGTCTCCACCAGATTGGGGATCAGGTCGGCGCGGCGCTGGTACTGGTTCTGCACGTCGGCCCATTTGGCTTTGGCCGCCTCCTCCTTGGTGGGGATAGCGTTCACCCCACAGGCGGCGAGGAACAGCGGCGCGATGAGCGCCAGGATGAGCGGCGCGAAGCGGCGGGGGGTGGTTTTCACGGGGGCGGGCTCCAGGGTTTGCACGCAGGGGCGCACTTGGCCCCAGCTATTTGGGCCCGACATTGATCCGGCGCAACGCCTCGCGCATGGTCGTGGTTCAGCATGAGGCTTTGATCATGGCGCAGGTGCGCCCTTACTATTCGGATCGGGGCCTCAGCGCCGCCTACTACGATGTGGTGACCGCCGCCGACACGCGGCTGGTGGGCGACATCGACCTCTATGCCTCCCTGGTGCGGCCGGGGGGCCGGATCCTGGAGTTGGGCGCGGGCGCCGGCCGGGTGGCGATCGCCCTGGCCGAGCGGGGCTTCGCCGTAACGGGAGTAGACCTCGCGCCCGCAATGCTCGCCCAGGCGCAGGCCAAGCGCGACGGCTTGCCGGCGGAGGTGGCCGCCCGGCTGGACTTCCGGCTCGCAGACATGACCGCCCTGGACCTGCAGTCCGCCTTTGACCTGGTGGTCTGCCCCTACTTCACCCTGGCCCATGTGCCGGCCGGCGCCGCCTGGCGCAACACCTTCGCCGTGGCGGCCCGCCATCTGCCGCTGGGCCGCCTGGCCGCCTTCCACCTGCCCCGCCTGGAGATCATGCGCGAGGCGCCGCCGATCGATCCCCGGGTTCCCGTTTTCGACCAGCCGCTGAAAGACGGCGGGCGGCTGCGGATCCACGTGCTCGAGCGGGTTTTCCGCGAGGCCGCCGGGCGGCTGGACCAGGTGCTCGCCTATGTGGTTCTCGATCCGCGGGGCGACGTGCGCGCTCACTCCAAGGAGCGGCTCACCTATTACATGGCCGACCCG